>CALWZB010000019.1 GCA_944385915.1 uncultured Clostridia bacterium
AGTTAATCGAGTAAGATTCCAGGAAGACTAACTGGTAGATAGGCTGGAGGTGGAAGCGTAGTAATATGTGTAGCTGACCAGTACTAATAAATCGAGGGCTTAACCACAAGTATTATAGCTAGATAAAGTCTAGTTAAAAAAGGGAAAAGGTTTTCGAAATTATTCATCTATGTATTTTTCAGTGTGTTTTTTAATAATAGAAGAATATTTATTATTTAGATATTAAAATGATTAAAGTTAAATAAATATTTAAAAATTATAAAAAATATATTGACAATAAAAAGTAAATAATATATAATACAAAACAGTTGATGAAGAAAGTTAAATAACAGTAGCTAAAATGAATATAAGGTAATTTAACTTAAAAATCAATTTTAAATTTAGTAAATAAATATTAAGGTAAAGAGAAATCTAAACTTTAATATTTAAAATAAATTTCTGGTGATAATGACAAAGAGGAAATACCTGTTCCCATACCGAACACAGAAGTCAAGCTCTTTAGTGCTGAAAATACTTGCGGGTTACCCTGCTGGGAAGATAGGAAGTCGCCAGTTTTATATATTCCTCGTTAGCTCAGTCGGTAGAGCGTTCGGCTGTTAACCGAAGTGTCGTTGGTTCGAGTCCAACAGGGGGAGCCATCAAAAGCCTTGAACATTGTTCAAGGCTTTTTTGTTTTGTCGGAAAGTTTTGCCGCCCTCACGGGTGGCTTTTTTATTTCGTAGAATATAAATAAAAAGAAAATATAAAATGCAAAATAATTGACATAAAATAGCAAATGTGTTATTCTTTTCATATAGAGTGCACAAAAATCGACTTACGTTTTTGAGCTGTTTCGGAGGACCTTATGAAAAAGCTTTTGATTCTTTTCTTCGCCTTTTTCCTGGTTTCCTGCCAAAGCCAAACGGGGAAAGATGGCGGCGTCTTTATCGAAACCTCCCAGAAAATGGCGGTGATAGGCGATACGGTTTATTTTTTGAGTGTCAACGACGGGGTTTGCTGTTTTCGGGAAGGAAAGGTAACTACGCTTTTGTCGGAGGAGCGGCTTTTTCTTTCCCGCCTTTTTATCTATGATGGCACAGTCTATGCCGCCGGCATGGACCGAAGGGAAGATAGCGATACCGACGGCCATTTTGTTTTATACCGAAAGGGGGAGACGGGATTCGAGCTTTTGCTGGCGACTACGGACATTCTCGATGCCGACATCCTTTGCGGTATGGTGGACGGCGTTTTTTATGGGTATAGCCGCTCCCCTGCGCAGCAAGACGTGTTGTTTACCTGCAACCTGAAAAATGGAAAATGGAAGGAAGATTCCGGCTTTTTGGGCAGAGATTTTTCCGTCTCTTACTCTGAGCACACTATGTTTTATCAGGGAAAAGTCGCCGCCTTTGGGAAATTTCGGGACAAGGAAACCGAATTTTCGGTGAAAAGGCAAAAAATTTTTTGTCCTCTTTCCGAGCTGACCCTCTCTGCGCCATGGATGTCGACGATCAGCGGGAGATATGACGGCTATTTTATGAAAGACGGCGCGGTTTCTGTTGAGGAAAGTGTCTTTTACGATTTTGATACAGGGAAAGAGATCCCCCTTTCTTTTCCCGTTGATGAGCAGCTTATGGGGATGGTTTCCCGGGATGAAGGGGTCCTTTTGTTCACCAAAGAGGTGGATTGGGGGTACAGCAACGAAAAAAACCGGTACAAGATCTATGAGGTGACCAAAGACGGGGTTTTTCTCCAAACCGATTCCGCTTTTCTTTGGACCCATTCTCCGTTTTCCCCCTCTCTTTGCGCTTCGGAACATTTTTTGCTGATAACGACCGAAGAAAAGCTCGGAAACGCCGTTTTTATCGGTGAGGAGACGTCCCTTTCTACCGATGTGCAGGGTATGACCTCTTACGCTACCCTTCCCACCTATTACCAGTACCTTTACGATCTGGAAAGCGGCGCGCTCTTTTGTGTTTTTGTGGGGCAGGCGGCGTAAGAAAAAACGTTTTGCGACAGACAGGAAAGGAGAAGCCATGAAACGATGGGTCGCGATCGGCGCTTTGTTGCTTTTGAGCCTTATGTTAGGCGTATCCTGTACCCAAAAGGGTAGCTGCGCCGTATCGGCGGAGGTCTTGTATGTTGACGGGACCCTTTACTACCCCGACCCGGATACCGAGACGCTTTACGCCTTTGACGGAGAGAAAAGCGAAAAGGCGGGGGAGTTTGTTACCGGACCCATGCTTTCCTATGAGGGGGATTTACTGATTCTCGGGCGGGATCTTTTGCGGTTCGATCCAAAGACCGGCGGGACCGAAACGCTGGCAGAGGGGATTTTTTGCGACCGTTTCTTCCGAATGGGTGATTGCCTGTATTTCCCCGACGGGATTTTTGATTTGACGAAAAACAGCTGGCAAACAAAGGAAACCATAGAGCTTTTCGATCTATTGACCTGCTTTTACAGCGACGAGCAGTCCGTTTTCGCCGCATCGGCGGACGGCAGGCTCTGGCAGGCAAAAAAGGACGGGACCTTTACCGGGATCGCCGATTATTCCAGCTCAGAAGCGTTGGAAGATGGGGTGGTTTTGGAAAAGATTTTATTTCAAAATCAAAAGGTTTGTTACCTTGCCCTTCGTTACGGGAAAACCGCAAAGGCGGAGGAGGGAAAACTCTCCCTTTTGGAAACCGATGTTTCTCTGGGATGCTGTTATGACGGGAATTTTTACGGGTTTGGCGAAACCACCGCCCGGCGAAATTTTTCTACCTATGCGACGCTGTACCGGATAGACCCAGATACCGGGGAAAAGACGGAGGTTTACCCCGATATGCTGATGCAGGGCGACCCGGTATACGATCTTCCCGGCGTATTTGCCGGCCCGTATTATTTTATCTCCACCATCCATAAGCCCCTTTTGTCCATCGACCGGGATCTTTCCGGTCAGGAAACCGCCGGTGCTTTTTCCGTGACCCCTTTAACCTCTTTCAGCGGGCAGGTGGACAAAATCCGTTACGCGCTAGTATTGGATTTGCGGACGGGGGAAGTAATTTTACTAAACCGCTGGCAGTTGAAATAGAAAAGAGTGTTTTCGAATAAGGAGGATGCAGCGATGGGTACTTTTCCGAGGCTTCGGCGATCAGCACCTTTCCGACCGGCAATGGCGTCCCTATGAAACCATCCCGGACGGGGCGGTAGACCTGTTCGCCGATCAGGATGCCCTCTACTTTTTCGAGGATCTGCCCGAAAGCAAGGACCGGTACCGGCTTTACCGGGCGGATGAGGCGGGGATAAAGTTGCTGCGCGAGTCGGTTCTTTTGCCCGATTACCCTGCGCCAGTTCCTGCCGCAGATTACCAAACGCCCCGTTCTTTCGGATGGGAAAAAGGAATTTATTTTGTTTTGGATCACCTGCGGGAGGATGCCAAGGTGGTTTGTGAAAACCGCCTGGACGCATACCCGGAAGGGATTTCGGAGGACGAAAAAAGACAGTATCGCCCCTGTTACAGCTGTTTTTACGACCTTGAAAGGGAGACCCTTTTTTGTATCGCTATAAACAATCGTCCGGTGAAGGACGTGGGAAGGAACTGGTGGTGAGGGAAAGATGAGAAATCGAAAAAAGATATTTTGCCTGCTTTGGGTCGGGCTTGTCCTTTGGTTCCTTGCTTCCTGTACCCAAAAAGAGAAATTTACCGTAACGACGACCTATAACCGAACCCTCGCCGACAAAGGAGATGTGGTTTATTTTATCGGGCTGGATCAGGGGATCTACGCTTTCGATGAGGAAACAGCCACCCTTTTTGCCTCTCCTCCGCCAAAACAGGGGGAAAACGGGGAGGTTGAGGAAAACGGGAGTTTGCTCCTCTATCGGGGGGAGCTCTACCTTTCCTCCTTCGTTTACCGGAAAACGGAAAGCGGGTACCGGTTTTCTTTGCGGCTTTACTCCCTTTCCCAAGGGGAAAAATCCCTTTTGACCGAAATTTCCCTACCTTCTGTATACCCTTTCCCCCGGGCGAGCAGTTCCTTTTGCGCTTTCGAGGAGGACGCCTTCTATTTCTTTTCCCAGACAGGCGACCAAAATGCGCCCTATGCGGTACAGGGGATCGCTCTTTCGGATTTTTCCCTTCTTTCAAAGCGAGAGCTGGATTTTTTCCCGGAGCCTTCCTTTTTTGGAAACTTTATCAAAGGGAAAACCATCTTCCGGTTTTTGCCCCGCACCGAAGAGGCAGAGGTTTTCGAAGGTCCCGAAAGCGGGGGACGATCCATTTTCGTCGATCAAAGTCACAAAACCCTGCCGTCGGGATTGCCGGTCGAAGACGGCTGCCTTTTGCTTTGGGATTCCCTTTTTGTAAGCGAGAGCGGGGAGGAGACGCCAGTTTCTCTTCCCGAGGGGACGATCCGTTACGCTTTTTCCGACGGGGAGACCGCTTTGCTTCTGGTTCAAAATAAAGAGCAGACCGCGTTTTCCTCTACCCATCTTTACACCCTCTACCGGGGGACAAAAGACGGGTTTTCGCTCCTTACCGAAAATGCGTCTTTATTCGAGTACAACGCCTTTTCCAGCAAACGGTTTCAATTTGACGGGGACAGTCTTTTGATCCAAAGCACGGTGGAATTGCCGGCGGTTATGACATGTACCCCCACCGCCCTCCCCAAAATGGAAAACCGCTTTTCCGACGCCGATCCCGATTACCGGTACCAGTACCTGTATTCCTTAGAGGAGGAGACGCTGTACTGTGTTTTTTACGGGGTGAGAGAGGAGTAAGCAAAGTTTCGAAAGGAGTTACCATGAAACGGTGGATTTTTCTTGGCGCCCTATTGCTTTTGAGCTTGATGTTAAGCGCATCCTGTACCCAAAGGGGTAATTGCGCCGTATCGTCAAAGACCTTATATTACGAGGGCGTGCTTTACTATTTTGGAAATGAGGATTCCTCGCTTTACGCCTTTGACGGGGAATCCACCAGAAAGGTGGGAGATTTTTACATTGGTCATTTGGCAGGGTATGAGGGGGATTTGATCTGCCTTGGAGCGGAGGGGATGTTTCGCATCGACCCGAAAACCGGACAAGGGCAGCTGCTCATGGAACATACCGTGCGATCCTTTTTTGTGATCCAAAACCACCGTCTGTATTCCTTAAACGGGGAGTACCATTTCAAAACCGGAGAGCGAAAAGAAAACGAAAATCTGGATTGGATGAGATTCGCCTCATTCTGGAAATTTTATAGCGATGAAAAGGCGATCTACGGCGTAAGCCAAAGCGGGAAGATGTATCGGGTGCGAAAGGATGGCGGGGTGGAACAGATCGGGGATTTTTCCAAGGAATGCGCCTATCCTTCTTCGTTTCCGGGGAAGCTTGAAAACGCCTTTTTGGTATTTAGCGAGCAGGGGCTTTTTTCCATCCAAAACGGAGAAGCAAAACCCTTGGATTTCGGCCTTTCTTTGGGAAGCGGATATCTTTTGGAAGATACCCTCTATGCCTTTGGCGGCGCTGCTTTGGTTGAGGAAAGCTGTTGTTACCAGGATCTTTTCCGGGTAGACCCCAAAACCGGAGAAGGGGAGTTACTGTATCCGAACATGTTGGCTTGTGGGGATGCGGTATACGACCTACCCGGCGTGTTTGCCGGCCCGTATTATTTTATCTCCACCATCCATAAGCCCCTTTTGTCCATCGACCGGGATCTTTCCGATACGCCTTCGGCAAAGGAAACCGCCGGTGCTTTTTCCGTGACCCCGGCAACCTCCTTGAGCGGGCAGGTGGATGTGACCCGTTACGCGCTCATACTGGATCTGCGGACCGGGGAGATCGTTCTTTTGGGTCAATGGGAGGAACGGCTTTAACTTTGGAAAGGAGGTACCATGAGACGGTGCCAAAAGATCCCTTCTTTCCTGAAAACTGCCCTTTCCATCGGCTTGACCGCCGGGGTGCTGCTTTTGGCGGGAGGTGCCGGTATTTTTGTTCAGGAGCAGAATCCCTCCATCGCCACCAGAGAAAACGCTTCTCTCCAGGTGGTAAGGGATACCGTCTATTTTGTGGGGCTTGAAGGAGACGTTTACCGGTTTCGGGATGAGAAGGTAAAAAAGATAACGATCCCTTTGCAGGACCCGGAAAGCGAGAAGGTTTTGCAGCTTTTTTCCTACGAAGGATACGGCTATGTTTTTACAAAATTTCATGGAGAGAGTTATGGGTGTTTTGCTCTCTACCGGATCGACCGCTTTGGAAATGCGCGAGAAACCATGGTTTGGAAGGATGGAGACGGGCGCACGGATCTCAAAGACGATTTTCTTTCACAAATGCAAAACGGATATCTTTACAATAGGGAACAATTTTTCGACGAGGATGACCATCTGACAGACTGGATCGTTCAAATTCCGCTGTTTTCCCCGCAAAGAAAAAGTAAGGTTTGGATGTTGGGCAATGGCATATGGGACGACAGCTTTTTATATAACGGTCGGGTGTATACATCGGAACAAAAGATCGAGCGGAAAACCTTTGGCAGAGATTATTATTTTACGGCGTTGACCCTGTATTACGACGAGGAAACGGTTTATTACCGAAAGTCTTTAGAGGGGAGCAACGGTATGATGCCGGTCAAAGACGGCGTAGTGCTTTTGGGAGACGGATTGTTTTTCGACTGGTCGGGGAGAGGGGAACGGTTTTATCTTCCCTTTTCGGCCATCAAACGTTTCGGGGCGGGAAAAGAGCGGGACACCAAAGAGGATTTTTCCTGCCCGGTGGACGCGCTGAAATACGCCCTTTCCGACGGGGAACGGATTTTGCTCTTTACCCAAAATGAAAATCAGCAGCAAAAGGAGCGGTATCGGTATCAGCTTTATATCTTCGACGGCAGGGAGTTTACCCTGGTAAGAGAAAATGTGACCCTTGCTTCCTACCGGTATAACGGAAGGCTCCGCATATGGTTTTGCGGCGATTACCTTTTGTTTGAAAGCAAACGGGAGATCGAAGGCGCGCATATGCTTTGTGAGAAGGAAAACGCGGAGGATGGGTACCTGTACCTGTACCATCTGAAAACCGGGACTTATTACGCCGTTGGATCGGGGTACACCGTCGCCAATTAACAGGAAATCATATCGGCGCAGCAAAGGCTGCGCCGCTTTTTTGCGAAAAAAAGAAAATTTTTTGGTTTATACCATCGCGTACAAAAAAGTCGTATTTCGTTAATATAATATTCAAAAACCAATTGCAGGCGGATGGACAATGTGATATACTAATAAAAAACATCCTTTTTTCGACATTATCTTTGGGAGGAAAAGATGAAACGGATCGTTTCCTTTTTGACGTTACTTTTCTTTTTGCTGCCGATAATCCCTTTTCAGGCGAAAGGGGCGGCGGAGCATACTACTCGCGCCATTTATGTGGTGTTCGATAACTCGGGGAGCATGTATTTGGACGGAAAGGCGGCATGGTGCCAGGCGACGTATGCTATGGAGATGTTCGCCTCTATGCTGGATTTTGACCAGGGCGATTCTATGCGAATCTATACTATGCACCCGGTGATCACCGACGGGACCACTACCGGCGCCGAAAGCAGCGAGATCGACATCGCTTCGGCCGGGGATATCCAAAAGATCCACAATATGTATACCCCCTACGCCGGCGGGACCCCTTACGAGCCGGTCACAGCGGCTTCGGAGGACCTTCGCACCGCTTCGGCGAAGGAAAAATGGCTTTTGGTATTGACCGATGGTTCCTTTGATACCGGTTCCCCTTCGTCCTTGCAGACGGCATTGGCGAAAATCGCCGCTTCCCAATCGGATCTTTTTGTTCAGTATCTGGCCATGGGAAGCACTGCGATCGCCCTGCAAAGCGACGCGCAAAACGCTTTTTACGCCGATAAGACCGCGAGCAGCAGTGAGGTGGTCTCGGCGCTTGCCAATATCGGAAACCGGATCTTTAAGCGAAACAGCATTCCCTCTTACACGGCGGGGACCGCTCTTTCCTTTGATATCCCGGTCAAGAAGCTGATCGTTTTTGCTCAGGGCAGCAATGTTTCGGTCAACGGACTGACTTCGGCGAGCGGCGCGTCTGTCTCCCAAAAAAGCAACCGCCCGGTCTCCTACAGCACCCTTGGCACCGGACGTTATGAAAGTGTCCCCGATACGTCGTTACAGGGCGTGGTGGTCACCTTTGAAAACACCGCGTCTTTGGATGCGGGGGAGTATACTTTGGATGTTTCCGGCGCGGAGCAGATCAACGTATATTATGAGCCGGATGTGGATTTCGGCATGATACTGTACGATAAAAACGGCAATCCCGTCGAGGAAAACCAAACCGTCGCGGCGGGGGAATACCTTTTGAAAATGGGATTTCTGGATCGGACCACCGGCGATTTTATCCAGGGCTCCGATTTGATCGGCGACGCTACCTACACCCTTCGGATCCATAACCAGGACCTCACCCTCACTGGTGTGCGGGGCGCTCCCGCGCAGCAGGCGGTCACGTTAAACTCAGGGACCTTTTCGGTTTTGGGCACCGCCACCTATCTTTCCGATTACACTGCGTCAGATTCCGTGGTGTATGAGGTGAGCGCCGCAGCATCCGTACTGGAAATGGTGTGGCAGGAAAACCAGCATCCCTTCTCTTTGGCCCAGTTGGAGGACAGCGTTTTGACCGGTACCGTGATGCTGGACGGCGCGCCTCTTTCCGACGGGGACATGGATGTTTTGATGGACGCTTTGGCTGTCTCCACCAGTCAGAAGGTAGCGCTCACGGTAGAAAAGGGGACGGAATCATCTACTATTTGTATATATCCTAAGTATTATAACGGAGAGATGACGGACACCGATGTGGGCGAGATCTTTTTCACTCTGTCCGCCGAGTTTGATAACGGTACCAGAGCGGCTTCTTTGTCCCAGCAGGCGCGTTTTGAGATCTACGACGATCTTCGGACGCTGGTCCTTACGGTAGAAGACGGAGACTTTCCGTTGAAAGAACTGGAATCGGGGAGCATCCTTGTCACCATAACCAGAGGAGGCAAGCCGCTTTCCGAAACGGAATGGCAGTCGTTACAGGGGACGGTGTCCACCGCGCAGCAGATCGAATTTACTTTAGAGCCGGGAAGCGAGGTTTCCACCTTCCTTCTCTCTCCCCGCTATTTTGACGGGGATATGATGGAGACCGATGTGGACGATATCCTCTATACCCTTTCCTTTACCGGAAAAGGGGATGACGGCTTAGACCTCGCGGGCGGGGGAGAGTATGCCCTTTCCATCCAGGACATCTCCTTTTTGGAGCGGTACTGGTGGGAGCTGATGTGGCTGGCGATCGTTTTGGCGATTTTGCTTGGATATATCCCCCCATTTAAAAAGTATCTTCCGAGGAATTTAAAGCGGCGGCCTAAAATTACGAAGATCCCGGTGGGATTGGGGCCCAAAAGTTATGATGTGGGATCGATGCGAAAATATCTTTCCAGCACTCTTATTCCCTATAGAGCCCAGCGGGGCGAGATCCGTGCGGCGCCTTTAGGGATCTCTCCGGCGGTGCCGGTATTAAAGGTCAAGGCGGCGGGGCAAAACGGCATGTGGCTGCTGAACACTTCCGCATACGCCGGGAAAAAGTACATTTCCTTTGACGGAGACTGGATCGAGGAAAAAACCTCTAAGAACAAAAAGATCTTTTCCAGTACGCTGATCAAATGCAAAGGAAGGTACTACAGCGCAAGCTGTGTCCCAAACCAGGATTAGACCCAAAGCGGCGGATGCCGCAAAAAGCGGATAAAAGACGTATATGGAATCAGGTTACGATAACAGGAGGAATGAATCTATGTTAGCACCCACTCTGATCGTTGGCTTAGGCGGTACCGGATCGGATATCGTCCAGCGTGTGGAAAAAAAGGTAACCAAGTCCCAGCGCAAACGGCTGAGCTTTGTGGCCTTTGATACCGACGCCAATGAGCTGAAGGCTCTGGAAAAGGAAAATCCCTTTGTGACCACCGTCCAGACCTCCACCCGGATGACGGTGGGAGAGTATCTGGACATCGACGACCACGCCAGGGAAACGTGGTTTCCCGTCAACCATCTGTTGGCGAGAAAAACGCTCACCGAGGGCGCGGGTCAGGTTCGCGCCATTTCCCGTCTGGCGCTGGATACCGCGATACGGGCGGGTATGATGGAAAAGCTCCATCAGGCGATCGAGTCCCTTTATAAGTTAGAGGGCGAGGAAGCGGCTCAGGCGCTTCGGGTCATTATCGTTTCGTCTTTGGCGGGCGGTACCGGATCGGGGCTGATCCTTCCGGTGGCCATGTACATCAAGCATTATCTTAAAAGCCATTTCCAGCAAAACGCCAACATCACCAGAGGCTTTTTCATTCTGCCCGAGGTGTTTTACAGCGCGGTCAAGGATCCTTCGGAGCGCAACAATCTGCGGTGCAACGCTTATGCGACTCTGAGAGAGCTGGACGCGTTTTTGATGAAGGGGGATACCAGCCTTCCCAAAAAGTACTGGGATAAGCTGAAATTGGAATTCCCCAGCACCGATTCCGAGGAGTACGAGGAGTATGACGTTATGCCCTACGACTTCTGCTTCCTCTTCGATGCCCAGAATATCGACGGAAGCAAGCTCAATTCCTTTGAGCAGTACAAAGAGCATGCCGCCAACTGTATCTATGCCCAGTCCATTGGCCCGATGAACCGGAGAAGCAACTCCTCCGAGGACAACACCATCCGGGATATCTGCCGCAACGGGGGCAGAAACCGGTATGCCGGCGCCGGTTCTTCGGTACTTTTGTATCCTTTTGAGGACATTAAGGAATTTATCGCCTTGCGCTGGGCGAAGGAATGCGTTTCCGACCAGTGGCTTTTGTTCGACCGGATGTATAAGGAAAAGAGCATCGAAAATAACGAGATGCGCAGCCGGGGCTACAACGTTTCCGATCTGGATCCTGCCAAGGACTATATTGTATCAGTAGAGACCGCCGCCAAGCAGGAGGTGGCGTTCCCCTCTTATATCGTCAATGTGTGCAGCGCGGCGGATCAGGACGATATGCTTACCGACGACCAGTGGAACTGGAACCGGTACTTAAAAAACCTCTTGGAATATGTGGAACAGGCCGGCGTTTCCGGCCAGCAGGCGCTGGACGCGCAAAAGAGCGATATCGATTCGGCCCTTCGCAATTTGGACGAAGGCGGCACCGGCTCCTGGGAGCCTTTTGTGACCGCGTATGACCAGATGGCGCGCTACAAAAAGGCGGTTTTCCGCATCACCAGAGAGAACGCCAGAACCATCGCCTATACCCTTTTTAAGGCCAATCTCACCGACGTGACGGTGGAAAAGAAGCCCTATAGCCTGGAGACTTATATGCGCAACAGCCGGGGCGAGTTTATCCATCCCAACGCCATCCGCTACTTCCTCTACCAGACATTGCAGCTGATGGAGCAGCAAAAAGCGCAGATCGAAAAGGATGAAGTCGACGAGTCAAAGGAGTATCTCGACCGGTTTGAATCGGTGGTCTTCAACGATCCCTCTACCGAAAACGAGGAGGAGACCTATAATGATCTGGGCCGGCGGAAGGTCCCCCTTATCAACCGCCTCACCAGAAAGCCCACCGGCGATCAGCAGGAAATGATCGGCAACTACCGGAAGTTTATGACCAATGTGGAGATCTACCGGGTCAGCGCGGTAAAAGCGGAGGTGTTAGAGGAAGGTATTTCCTATGTCAAGAACCTCTGCGACGTGTTCCAGGCGTTTTACGGCACCTTTGAGAATCATTTGAACGCGGTGGACCGCAAGGCGGCCAACATTGCCACCCGGTATCAGGACCGCCAGGGTCTCACCACCCGGTACGTCTGTGCCTCGGAAAAATGCTTTTATGAATTTGCCAAGGAGATGCCCTTTACCGGCGGCACCACCGAACTTCCCGGCGAGCTTTGCGCCTCTATTTACAGGGGCGTCAGAGATTACGCCATGCTTTCCGAGAACAAACGCCCCAAACCCGCCGACTATTTTGAAGCCACCTTCCAAAATGTAATTTTGGAATACTTCCGCAACGCGGTCATGGCGCGGCATAAGGCGGAGATCGAAATGGATGTGCTTCAGGCGCTGGAGAAGGAAGCCCAGTTTGAGGCGGGCATCTTTGACGCCGACCGGGTCAAAGCGTATGTAGAGGATGTTATCGATGAGGTCAAGCAC
>CALWZB010000020.1 GCA_944385915.1 uncultured Clostridia bacterium
CCCGCCGGAGGCGAGCCCCAACACCCGTTTTCCCTTTAATTCTCCAAACCAACTATGAGGTACCCCTTTGGTCGGGGTCAGCAGTACATCCCACTGCCCCGCCTTTGCCTTTAAAAAGGTCTCGTGATCGATGGGTTTTCCCCATTCCCATCCTTCTTCGACCCAGCGGTCCACCGTAACAGCGTTGATATCCTGATACTCCAAAGCAGTCCATCCTCAGTAGCTTAACCGGTAAAAATTGGTGTCGGACGCAAAGTTTTTATAATTGTATAAAAAGAGTACATCGTCAAATTGGGTGGTGGACAAAAGCTCCTGAAAACCGGTGGGCATAGAACGAAGATCCACCAGATACACTTCGTCATAAAGCAGAGTCAATAACGGAGCGAGGCTATTGGAATAGGAATCCTTGATCACCAAAAGGCGGGAGGGATTTTCCGGATCAGCGTTTTCCGCCTTTAGGATGGAAAGGCCCTGGTTTCCGTAGAGGAAAGCGCCGTATTTATCTCTGGTTTCCAGCGCCGAAGCGTCTAACCAGCTATCCTTCTCTTCGCCGCCGATCACCACTTCACTCAGGGGAATATCATAATAGCTCAGCACATCCGGTTTTACTGAGGTGTTTTTGGATTTACTGAAATAGGTCCCATAAAAACCCTGCACCTCTACTCTCTCGTAGGGGCTCAGATCCGGCATAGTCAGTCCTTTTTGGCGGCAGTATTCCTCTAAGAAGGTCACTGCGCCGTCTATAGTCCAGTGATGGTCAGTGCGATAATACAAAGTGCCCGGATCGCTGACTTTTGAGAATGTGCCGTAAATATCCAAAAGGGTACAGTCTATGTTATCCTCTTCTACCGCCTGGTAAATGGACTGGATCCCCGCCTGCTGGTCTACCTGGTTCAATCCCAAAGGGAGATCGTCTTTCATCAATGCGTAGGCATTGGGGATGATCCCCAGCGTCTTTTCGCCGTCATAAGAAGAAAAGAAACGCAGCAGATGATCCACGTTTTTTTGGAGCTGGGCATCCGGCACATTCAGATATTTTCCGTAAAGGCGGCCGCTTTTCCCGTAGATCACATCGTTGTTTTCCACCTTGAGAAGGAGTTCCTCGCTTTTGGCTTTGACGTCGATCCAAAAATCTCTTCCCAAAAACTGGTCGTTGATATATTCTTCGTAATCCAGTGTATATTTCCCGCTCACCAGCCGGTCCACCGTAAAGGTGGGCGACTGAGCCAGCGTCCGGTTTTCCAGCTCGGACCGCTCTTTATCCGGGTAGAGCGCATCTGCCAAAGAAAACACAAAGATAAAACCCATCACCACCACAGCGGTCAGGGGAAACATTTTTTGGTCATGCTTTTTTTTCATAACGTTTCCTCCTAAAAACGGGAATAAAGGAAGGGGTTATAGGTTGCATCCACCAGATACGCCACTGAAACGAAAAAGATCGCCGACAGCAGCACTGTTTTCAAAACCGGATGGCGGCTTAAAATCCGCTCGTACCAGATCTTGATGAGGGGCGTCGCAAAAAAGATCCCCAGCAGCAGCACCACGCCGTAATTTCGAAGATAATAGATCCAATCGTTTCCGCCCCGGAATGCAAAGAGGGTCACGAAATAATTGCCCATATCGGAAAAATCGGTAAGAGCAAAGATGACCCAGCTTGCCATAACAACCAAGATCAGGTAAACATGAGAGATCACCCTAGACTGTTCCAGCTTTTGCAGGTAAAACCGCTTTTCCAAAATGAGGAGAACCAAAAAATACAGTCCCCAGATAATAAAATTCCAGTTGGCGCCATGCCAGAATCCGGTGCAAAACCAGACCACGAACAGATTAAAATATTGCCGCCCCGGGCTTACCCGGTTTCCCCCAAGGGGAATGTATAAATAATCCCGAAACCAGCTCCCCAGCGTCATATGCCACCGACGCCAAAACTCGGTAACGCTCTTGGAAATATAAGGAAAATCAAAGTTTTTCGGAAAGGTAAAGCCCATCATCTTTCCCATACCAATAGCCATAAGGGAGTACCCGCTGAAATCAAAGTAGATCTGAAGAGAATAGGCAAGCGCCCCGATCCATGCGAGAGGAGTGGAAATAGATTCAAAGGCGGAGACTTCGCTCCACAGCGCCCCTACGTTGTTGGCGATCAGCACCTTGGACGCCAATCCCATGATCAGATACCGGATACCGTCCTCCAGTCCCTCTCTTGTGATCCTTCGCTCCTTTAACTCGGAGGCGATGCTCCGGTAAGTGACAATAGGGCCGGCAATCAGCTGGGGAAACAGCACCACAAAGGCGCCGAAGGTAATGAAATTGTCCTCCGCCTCTACCTTCCCGCGGTAAACGTCGATGGTATAGCTCATCGTCTGGAAGGTGTAAAAGCTGATTCCCAAAGGAAGGGTAATATTGAGCTCCGGAATGGAGGCTCCAAGCCCGTTTAGCAAATCCACAAAGAAATTGGTGTACTTAAAGAAGAACAAAAGGCCCAAGTTGAGCACAACAGAAAGGATCAAAAACAACCGCTTTTTCCCTGGCGTCTTTCCGAGGCGCTTGATCCCCTGACCACAGCAATAATCGATGATCATGGAAGCAAACATAATAGGAAGATACCTCACCTCGCCCCATCCATAAAAGAATAAGCTCAAAATGAGCAAAGTCAAGTTCTTTAATTTCTTGGGGACCAGGTAGTATAACAGAAAGGCGATAGGGAAAAAGCGAAACAGAAATAGTATGCTGCTGAATACCAAAGCTTTTTCCTCCTTTCAAAAATCGGCGGTCCGTTTCCGAAATGCCCGCGGGAAGGGGAAACAGGCCGCCGTCCATTGGTCTTATTCCACTGCGTCGAGAAAAGCTTTCTCCGCCATCTCCACATCCGGTTCCATGGTAGTGGTGTCATCGTCCAGTATGCCCACCATCAAAAGCGCCGCGTAATCGCCGCTCACTACCACCTTCGCCGCATCCAGCCGAAGATCGTTGCCCATGACTGCGTAGCTTTCAAACGCCGCCTTCTGGTTTTCCACCGCCGTCTCCAGCGCCGCTTTGACAGTATCGATCTTATCGGGAGAAGCCTTGACTACCAAAAGCATATCGCAGTTGGTCATCATACCTGCGATCACGCCGGTATAATCCACTACATCCCCCGTAGAAACTCCAAATTTCTCTTCCAGGGTAGTATCGTCCACATTCATAGGCATATTATTGATAGCGCCGGTCAAACCCAGATCCGGGTATTTTTCCACAAACGCCGCGTCGATCGCCTCTACCACCTCCGCCGTGGTGGGGTTCTTGCCGCTGCCGCCTGTTTTTCCCTGATCACAGGCAGCAAGACCCGTGACCATCAATACGCCTGCCAAAAACAAAGCAATCCATTTTTTCATTTTGAAACTCTCCTCATTTTTATTGGCTCAACAGCCATTTATTAAGTGTCGGAAAACAACCGGAATGTTTCACTTTTCTTTTTTATTTACAATTTCTTAACACTTTGCCACATTCTTCCACTGTATCCACCACAAAATCCGCTCCCGCCAAAGTCAATTCCTCCCGGTCGCGGAAGCCGTAGGTGACCCCCACCGAGGAAATCCCCGCGTTTTTCGCGGTAAACACATCCACATTGGAATCTCCGATGAGTACCGTCTCTTCGCTGGGAACTGAAAGCATGCTTTGGATTTTTCTTACTCCCTCAGGAGAAGGTTTCTTTTCGATCCCCTCGGTCTGCCCTAAAATACAGTCGAAAAGATCTTCGGGGAAAAAATGAAGAACCATCTTTCTGGCAAAGGCATCCGGCTTATTGGACAAAACGGCGATCTTTTTGCCGTCTTTTTTCAGCCCTTCCAGCAAAGAGAGCACACCGGGATAAGGCGCAGTATGACAAAAACAGTTCTCCTCATACAGCGCATCGAAACGCGCCTTCGCTTTCTTTAACGTTTGCTCGTCCCGTTTTCCTGCGGGAAACGCCCGTGAAAGAAGAGCCAAAACACCATCTCCCACAAATTTCCGGTATGCCCCTATGGCATGGGTAGAAAGCCCCTGTTCGAAAAGGATCTGGTTTACCGTCTCTCCCAGGTCGGTCAAAGAATCCACCAGCGTTCCGTCTAAATCAAAAATGCAAAGCTCCATGTCAGCGCCCCTCCAATAGATGCTGTTCCTTTTGGGAAAGAATGTAAAAATCCATACCGCCCAAAACCACTTTTACCGTCAAAGCGTCGGCTTCGTAGCATTCCCCGTCCAAACAATAGCGAAAAGGCTTTTCGCTTCGGATCGAAAGATCCTTACATTGATAATAGTCCACGAATCGTTTCATTTTAGGGTCCAAAATATGTTTTCCGTCCCGATAGGCTTTCACCAGAGAAAGGATCTGAAAGCGGGAAACCTTTTTGACGGGACAGACATCCATTTTTCCGTCAGCGACCTCCGCCAAAGGCGCACTCAAAAAGCCGCCGCCGTACTGAGAGCCGTTGCAACAGCAAAGCAAAAGACAGTCCCTTGCGGAAAACACCTTGCCGTCGATCTCGTAGGAAAACCGGTTTCCCAAAGGCTGAAATACCGAATAAACCACAGAAGCGAAGTAAGCAGCATGTCCCTTGAGATGAAAAAGCCGTTTGATCCGGTCCACATTATACACCACATTGGCGTCAAATCCTATATTGCAGGCATTGACGCAGTACCGCCCGTTGACCCAAAGAAGATCCGACCGCACTACCTCTCCGTCTTTCCCATCGGGAAAGCTTCTTTTCCGCCGCAAATGAGCGAAAAAATCGTTGCCGCTTCCGTAAGCAAGAGGCGCGACCGTCACATTTTTGCTTCCATAAGCGCCGTTGACCACTTCATTGAGCGTTCCGTCGCCGCCCACCGAATAAAACCGCAAAGGCTCGCCGTCTTGTTTTTGACAGCGCTCTCTCGTAAAGCGCAGCGCGTCTTCTTTTCCCCTGGTGAGGTAGATTTCTGGCGTTTGCCCCGCACTTTGAAAAAGCTTCTGCAATCGGGGAAGGAATACGGTAGCCGCTTTACCATCGCCCGCCGCGGGATTGATTACAAAAATATGTTTCATGGACAAGGCCTCCGGTTTTTTCGCAACAAGGTCATTGTACCACGAACCGGATTTATTTGTAAAGAGAAACCGGTAAATTAGTAAAGACAGCGGATTCCCTTGGAAATCCCGGCAACTACCTCATTGACCGCTTTGGTTACACCCTCGATTTTTTGTCTCCGGATATGGGCTTTGCCAAACATAACGGCAAAGGTACCCAAAATACCAAGGGCCAACATACCAAAAAGATAGCCGTATTTTTTTTCCATGCTTGTCACCTCCTCATAGGTAGTATTTCCTCGCTTTCCCCAAACAGCAAAGTAAAGTTTTAGCAAAAAGACAGCTTTTTCTCTTTGTTTTTTCCTCTTTTTATACATATTTCTAAATCCCCAAAAAACGAGAAAAAAAGGGAAAGTTTCCCCTGTAGGAATTGCTAAAAAACAAAAATTCCGCTATAATACCTTTTGAACAAAAGAGCAAAAACGAAGGCGAATCTATCCTGAGTGCCTTTTTGCATTTTGCTAACTTCTGTCCTACAATAATAGCAGATACCGACGGTATCTGTTCAGAAAGGGTTGTCAACTATGCTTAAACGCCCACCGCGGGTTTTGGCCATTCATGATCTCTCCGGCTTCGGCCGCTGCTCCTTAACGGTGATTTTGCCGGTGCTTTCGGCCATGAAGGTCCAGGTTTGCCCGGTTTTGACGGCGGTTTTATCCACCCACACGGGTGGACTGGGAGAAGTGGTTTTCCGGGATCTGACGGAGGACATGATGCCTACCTTAGCTCATTACCAAAAGCTGGACCTAAACTTTGAAGCGGTTTACAGCGGCTTTTTGGGTTCTTCCGAACAGATCGATCACTGCCTTGCTTATTTTTCCCAGTGGAAGGACGCGCTGGCGGTGGTAGATCCGGTGATGGGAGACCATGGAAAGCCTTACCAGACCTACTCCAAGGAAATGTGCGATCAGATGGTCAAGTTAGTGAAGGCGGCGGATGTCATCACCCCCAATCTCACCGAGGCCTGTATCCTTTTAGGGGAACCGTATCCCACGGCGCCGCTCCGGCAATTTGAAGCCAAAAAGATTTTAGCGAAGCTTTCCGAGCTGGGGCCGAGCCAAATCGTCATCACCGGCGTAGAGCTTTCCGACGGGACGCTCACCAATTTGGGCTACGACGCCGTTCGGGGGCAGTATTGGCGGGTGGATTGCCGGTATGTTCCGGTTTCCTATCCAGGAACGGGAGATATTTTCGCCGCTATCTTAGTAGGTGCGCTTTTAAACGGCGACAGCCTCCCTATCGCCATGGAGCGGGCGACCCGCTTTTTGGAGATCGCCATACGCACTACCTTTAGCTACGGGACCGACCCCCGCCACGGCGTCATGCTGGAATCCTGTCTCTCGTGGCTTTTAGAGCCCCAGAATTTCGATCGCTACGAGCTTTTGTAACCTCTGAACAGGCCGTCATCTGGAAAGGAATGATCTTTGTGACCCAAACTCGATTAACTTCTGACCACAAACGCCTTTTGACGCTGGTTTCTGTGGGACTGATGGCCGCTTTGGTTTTTGTAGGAAATTATCTCCAATTTAAGATCCCGGTCGCCATTGGCGATGTGACCCGGGTCCATTTGGGAAACTCTATGTGCCTGCTCGCCGGATTGCTTTTCGGGCCAGCCGTAGGCGGTTTGGCTTCGGGGATCGGCGCCGCGCTTTACGACCTTTTTGATCCCATCTACATTATCTCCTCTCCTTATACCTTCTGCTCTAAATTCGCCATGGGCTTTATCGCCGGATGGCTCAACAAAAAGCTTCTCCAAAATGGAAAGGCAAAAACGGTGAACGTAGTGATCGCCGGCGTCGTGGGACAGATCGTCTATATCGTACTTTACCTTTTCAAATCCTACGTTGCCCTCCGTTTAGTAGGAAGCACTCATTCGGTGGCGTTAGCTGCCGTCGTTCCCAAAATCGCCACCTCTTCGGTCAACGCGGTCGCGGCGGTCCTGATCTCGGTGCCTTTGTTCTTTGCTTTGAAAAAAGCCCTCGCCCATACGGGATTTATGGCGCTGATCGAGGAAACGCCTGAAAAGAAAGGCTACTTCAATCCGGTGACCACCGTTTTGACCATCTACTGCTGTGTGCTGACACTGGTATTCAGTCTCTACCTTTCCACCGTAAACAACATTAAAGCGGCAGAGGAAGAAAGATGGAACGCCGTCAACAGCACGCTCGAGGAATATGAACAGCGATTTGATCTTCTCTCTGAGGAACTTCAGATCACCTTCCCCGAACCGGAAGGAACAGAAGCGTCCGAGGCTGAATAAAACAAGAAAAGAAAAGGCGCGAAGGTTTTCCTTCGCGTTTTTTCCTTTTTGGCTTGTAAAAGAAAAAAAAGAATGATAGAATAAGGGAAAAGAGAGGAGGCTTTCCTGTGTACCGCGCTGATACCCACGTTCATTCCACCTTTTCCTTCGACGGAAGGGTGAAGGCGGAGGATTTAGTTCTCTTGGCATTAGAGAAAGGTTTGACCTTTCTTTCTTTTACCGAACATTTAGACCTTTGTACCCAATCCTTCGACGATTTCCTGACGATGGAAAAGGCCTTTTCCAAGGAGATCGCAAGGCTTTCTTCTCGATACGGCGACCAAATCCAGATCGTAAAGGGACTGGAATTTGCCGAGCCCCACCGATACCAGAAAGAACTGCTCGCGGTAGAAAAGATGAACTTTGGATATCTCCTCGGTGCCGTTCATTTTATCGACGGCCGGTCGGTGGCGCGAAAGGAACTGCCGCCAAAAGAAAACGAGGAACACGCAAAGCGCTATTACGAGGAGCTTTTTTCTCTGGTTACCTTTGGTCGTGTTGACGCCGTCGCCCATTTCGACCATATTCGGAGAGGGATCGGAGAGGATCGCTACCAGCTTTCAACACTGAGGGATATATTTAAGGAAATGATCCGAAAGGATATCGTATTGGAGGTCAATACCTCGGGCATTCGCCGGACAAACGGAGAGCCCTTCCCCAGCAGGGAAAAGGTGCTGCTGTACCGTTCCCTCGGGGGAAACAAGGTGACTATTGGCTCCGATACCCATATTGAAAGCAATCTTTATCAGTTTGTAGAGGAAACCTATGGGGAGCTTACTTTGTTGGGCCTGACCCCGGGTGTTTTTTCTCGCCGCACCTTTGTGACACGGTAAAGGAGACGTTATGGACGACAAAATCAAAAACCCAACGCTGGAAGCCTATAAAAGCATCCATTTTCGAGCCGCCGCTATTTTCGTTACCCTTTTGGAGGTCGTGCTGACCTTTGCCGACGACAATTTTTTGGAAGCACTGTTCAACCGGTGGTTCCCCTATAATGAAAACAGCTTATTTTGGATCGCCTTCAGCAAGGATGTGGTAGATGCCGCTATCGAGATCCTTCTCTACGGCTTGGGGTATTTGCTCATCTATTTTCTGGTGAAATGGGAATACTGCTACAGCTGGAAAAAGAAAAACAAAAGCTGTTACTTAAACGGTCTTTGGTATCATATCCATTATAAGGATACCGACGACGGATACCTGCGCTGCGGGACGGTGGAGATCCGCCAAAATTTCTATGACCTGGAGATCGAAGCCAAAAACTATAATCCCCTGGGTTTAAGCCGGGACGAAGACTCCATCCATTTAAAAGTAGATCCCAAGAATATCACCTACTGGCATCATGATATCACCTCCCTTTCGGAGCAGGGAGATATTTTAGGCGCCTACTCTTCCAACAAGCTGAACAACGCCTCTACCGTTACCATCCGTGGAATCCATGAATTCCACGTTATCGATCACGATGAAAAGGGCTTTCCCTTGGAGATCGGAGGCTTTTTCGCCGATACCTGTTCGGTGGAAAAGGTAGGAAATATCCATCTTTACCGCGCAAAGCCGTTAAGCTTTCCGATGCGGGTGCGGCGCCGCCTGGATTCCATCAAGGATACTTTGTTTGGCAAGAAGGAAGAAAAAAATACTGCGCCTACCCCCGTGACCTCGGTGGAGCTTTCCCTTCACCAGGCGCCGAAAAACTGGATCAACGCTTTGTATACCCTGAAAAGCCAGGCACAAACCAATTCAGAACCACAATAACAGAAAGGAAGGGTTTATGGAACCGAAAACCTATTTACAGATTCTCGAATATTTGAAAACCGTTGTGGTCGAGGGAGGCAATCAGTTCAAAAACGCCGACCGGAACCATTTGAATATCCGGGAGAAAACGGGGCGTCGGGATATTGCCACCCATTATGACGAGGCGGTCCAGGAATTTTTAGTCCGGTCCATCTCCTCATTTCTCCCCCAGAGTGTTTTTGTCACCGAGGAATCGGAAAACGATTTTAGAAACGCCATAGAGGGAGAGTATTGCTTTTTCATCGATCCCATTGACGGCACCAGTAATTTTTCCACCGACTACCATTTCAGCTGTGTTTCGGTAGGTATGGCTTCCAAGGGGGAGCTTGTTCTGGGAGTAGTCTATAATCCCTACCTCGACGAGCTGTTTTACGCGTCCAAAGGAAATGGCGCTTATTTGAACGGCACTCCTTTACAGGTAGATCCCGCCTTGCCTTTGGAAAAAGCGTTGGTGGGCTTTGGTACCTGTCCCTATAACCGGGAATTGACCGAGGAGACTTTCAATTTCTCCAAAGCGGTTTATCTTCGCTGCAACGATCTGCGAAGAAGCGGGTCTTCTGCGCTGGATCTTTGTTATGTAGCAGCATCCCGGCTGGGGCTTTTTTATGAGCTTTCCCTTTTTCCTTGGGACTACGCGGCGGCGGCGGTCATCGTTTCCGAAGCGGGAGGAATTATTTCCACCACCGAAGGCGGCCCCTTTTCTCTCCAAAAAAAGAGCCCCATTTTGGCAGGACCCAAAAAGGCATACGAGGAATTTTTATCGGTGCGAAAAGAGTTTCTTTCCGCCCGATGAGAAAAAGGCCCGAAGCGATCGCTTCTGGCCTTTTTAAAGGATCTCAAACTCATTTTTCCGGTAGCGGATCAATCCCTCTCTTTGCATTTTCCCAAGCTCTTTGGACAGAGCGCTTCGCTCCACCGAAAGATAATCCGCCATCTGCTGACGGGAAAAAGGGATCAAGAACTTCCGTTTCTTTTGCTGTACCGCCTCAAAAGAAAGATAGGAAAGAACCCGCTCCCGGATCGTCTTAAAAGATGTGTGGACGATCTTTTTGGTGAGCATTAGATTCTTTTCCGCCAGAGCGCCAAGGAGATTTTGAATGACTCTGGTATGAAAGGAACAGGCAGAAGGACATGTCCGGATCATATGGCCGGTATCCAAATATAAAACGGCGCAGTCAGAAAGCGCCCAAACGTCCACCATAGACGGCGTTTTGGGAATACAGGCGTACGCCTCCAAAAACAGCTCTCCGACCTCTACCCGAGAGAGGATATTTTGGTTTCCCCAAAGGTCGTTTTGACGGATCTCCAGCGCGCCGGTAAGCAAAAGGCCGGCATGTTCTACAAGATCCCCCGCGCTGCAAAGGCAGTCCCCTTTTCGATAGGTTTTTTCTTTGGCATTGAGGCATTGAAGTATCTTTCCTGTTTCCTCGGGGGACATCCCGGAAAAAAGCCCCATTTTTGAAATTTTTTGATAATCCATAGAAACCTTCTTTTCGTGGTTATAACAACATACTTTTTAGAATCATTATAGTATACTTTCCATAGTAAGTCAACCACCGTTTATCCCAAGAAGGAGGAAATATATGATTCGAAAAATTATTCATATTGATGAAGAAAAATGCAACGGCTGCGGTCTTTGCGCCAACGCTTGCCATGAAGGCGCTATCGGTATGGTAGAGGGAAAAGCAAAGCTTCTGCGGGACGATTACTGCGACGGGCTGGGGGACTGTCTTCCGGTTTGCCCCACCGGCGCCATTACCTTTGTAAAACGGGAAGCGGCGCCCTATGACGAAAAAGCGGTAGCCCAAAAGATGGGAAAAGGCGGCTGCCCCTCCAGTGTTCCCAAAACCTTTGACCAAAACTCCCCCTCTGCCCTTCGCCAATGGCCGGCGCAGATCAAGCTTGCCCCTGTTACCGCCCCTTATTTTCACCATGCAAGCCTTTTGATCGCGGCGGACTGCGCCGCCTACGCCTACCGGAATTTCCATAGGGACTTTATGGAAAACCGGATCACCCTCATTGGATGTCCCAAATTAGACCAGATCGATTACAGCGAAAAGCTCGCCGCGATCCTCTCTCAAAACGATATTGAACGCATCACCATCGCCCGTATGGAGGTGCCTTGCTGCGGCGGGTTAGAGTACGCCGTAAAAGAGGCGTTAAAGAAAAGCGGAAAAAAGATCCCTGTGGTGACCGCCACACTTTCTGTAGACGGCACCCTTCTAAAGGAGGAATCCCTATGATCTATAACGGATGCCCCGGCTCTGACCGGTTAAGAAACCCCACCATCACCGAGAAAACCTGTCCCATCTGCGGGAATACGGTGGAAGTGTTTTCGGTGGACACCGAAGTGACCTGCGACCAATGCGGCTTTACCATTTATAACGACGCGCTGACCTGTGCCAAATGGTGTCCTTACGCCGAAAAGTGTCTGGGAACGGAAATGTACCAAAAACTGGTTTTAAGTCAGCAGGAAATCGCCAAGGAAAATTAACAAATCCCCGTCCCGAAGATTCGAGGCGGGGATTTTTATGACAGGACCGCGATCCCCTCATTTTTCGGGGTACAAAGATACCGCTCCCCGGAAAAATGGCGCAATGCCGTCCTCGCGGTTTCTTCTTTGGAAAACAGGCCGAACACCGCCGACCCGCTCCCCGTCATCCATGCGCCCATAGCGCCATATTCCAAAAGCCGTTTTTTGATCTCTTCCACCTGGGGAAGAGCCGCCGCTTCTTCCAGCACATTTCCCGTTTCTTTGCAAAAGGCGGGAAGATCCTTCCGACAAAGGGCGGAAATCACCGCCTGGGTATTGGGATGAGAGGGATGACACAAATGATCAAACCGGGAAAAGGCGAGCTTGGTGGATACCCCTTCTTTGGGCTTGACCACGGCAAAAAAAACGTCGGAAAGAGGCGGCAGCGGTTTGATTTGCTCTCCGATACCGGAAACGAAGGCGGTACCGCCCTGTAAACAAAAGGGCACATCAGCGCCCACGGACAAACCGATTTGCTGGAGCGCTAAAAGGGAAAAGCCGGCGCCGTACAAAAGATTCAATCCGTATAATACCGCGGCGCCGTCCGCGCTTCCGCCCCCCATACCCGCTTCGCTGGGGATCCGCTTTTCCACATGGATTTTCGCACCAAAAGAAGTACCCAAGGCGGAGAAAAAAGCCTTTGCCGCCTTGATGGCAATGTTACTTTCATCCAGAGGGATCCCCGCTTTGTCACAGGAAAGGGAAAGGGTATCCGCTTTTTGGATGGTGATTCGATCGGAAAGGGAAATACTTTGCATCACCATCTCCAAAAGATGGTAGCCGTCTTTCCTTCGCCCTACGATATCCAAAGAGAGGTTGAGCTTGGCCCGTGCTTCTAATACAATTTGCTCCATTGGCTTTTTACTTCCTCCAAATCGTTAAAAACCAAAGCGCCGCTTTGCTCTAAGACCCGGCGGCTTTGATGCCCCGAAGCCACCAATAAAGGGGTCGCGTCCAGCAAGGCGGCGGTCTCAGCGTCTAAAAGCGTGTCGCCGATCAAAAAACGGCGGCCTTTTTTCTCTTCAAAGAGAGCTGTCGCATCCCCTTTTCCCTCTCCGAGACAGTCATCCTTTGCAAACACCGCGTCGAAAAAGGATGAAAGCTGATGATGGGAAAGCTGAGCAGATAAACAGCTTTTTTCGGCGGCGGAAAGAATGATCTGGCGGTAACCGCGTGTTTTAAAATAGGAAAGCAGTTCCTTCGCCTTGGGATAAACGGGACAGTCAAGGCTTTTTTCCCGGTACAGTTCCATATACTCCAAAGCGACCCTGGAAAAGTCCTCTTTTTGAAAGTCGAAGCCCGCCCTTTTATAGTATTCGATCACCGGAAAGCAAAAAATTTCCCGATACGCTTCTATGGTGGGGATCAAAGGCAGCTTTCGCTTTTCCAGCATCCGGTTCATCACCCATACATTCAGCGAAACATCGTCAACGATAGTCCCGTTAAAATCCCAAAGGATGGTAGTCTCCATGGTTCCTCCTATAAATCGAACAGCCGACTGCGCCGAATCTCGATGGCGTGGATAGGACAAAGCTCATGACAACAGTAGCATTTAATACAGCCCTTGGGATCGATCACCGCTTTTTTGTCCCGGATCTGAATCGTATGAGCGGGACAGCTTTCGGCGCATTTTCCGCACCCGATACACTTGTTTTTCATCACCGAAGGGCGGGATGTGAGACATTTTTGGATCAAAAGATTGCTAACTCCCCGCAAAGGCTTCGGGATATAGGAAGAAAACGAAAGATCTCTTCGGCTTTTGGGCAAAGCAAAGGAAAAGGTCTTTAACGGATCGCCGCAAAGGGAAGGCTCGCCGCAAAAGAGACCCCGCTCTCTGGCGAGACGGACGGTACCGATGGTTTTGGGATCCATCCCCGCCACCCGGCATAATACCTCGTCCATCTCATAAGGGCTTTGGGAACATAAAACCATCCCCGTTTCCTTTTTCGTTCCTGAAGACGGACCGTCTCCCTCCATAGAAATAACAGCGTCCACAAAGGTCACAGCCGGCTTTACCGTCTCGCAAAGGTCCAAAAGCATGTGACAAAAATCCTCTTCTTTAGGAAACCGCCAATGGTATTCGGGCTTGGTAAGCCCGGGGATACAGCCAAAGAGGTTTTTCACTCCGCCGGAAAGACCCACCATGCCATGGGTTTTGAGCTTGGCCACCGAAATGACCAGATCTGCCTCCGCCACCGGCGTAATAATGGGAAATTTCTTACACACCGTTCCCGCCGAACAAGCAACATCCCGGTGACTAACGTCAGTATTGAGAGAAACCTTTTGTCCGGCGGCGGCTTTTTCCATGCCCGAAGCCTTATAAATGCCCTGAAGCAGCGAAGGGCTGTAAAGGCCTCCGGGGCTGTCGGCAATGGTGATATGGGTAACACCCCGTTTTTTCAATGCGGCGGCAATGGCTTCCACCAAAAGGGGATGGGTGGTGGTCGCTTCCTCGGGCCGGCGTTTCATCAGCAAATTGGGCTTGATGACCACCTTCATTTCCGGTGAAAACAGCCTGTCCAGCGAAAGAAGTGCGAAATGTTTCTCCACCGTTTGGAAAAGGAACTCCCGCTCGTACTGACCCGCATATACTACACTAACCAAAAAAATCTCCTTATTGTTCTCTAAGCTCCTGTACGAACTCTCCAATGCGCTTGATCGCCTCAAGAAGATGCTTTACCGAATAGGAGTAGGAAACCCGAATAAAGCCTTCTCCACTCTCTCCAAAGGCATTCCCCGGAACGACTGCGACCCGTTTGGCGTATAACAGCTTTTCGCAGAATTCCTCCGAGGATAAGCCGGTGCTTTGGATGGAAGGGAAAACGTAAAACGCGCCTTCAGGCTCAAAGGTATGAAGCCCGATCTCATTAAACCCGTTCACCGTCAGCCGGCGACGCATATTGTACTCATTTCGCATCTCCTCGATGTTCTCGTCACAGTGATCCAGCGCCTCGATGGCCGCGTACTGGGATGTAGTAGGCGCGCACATCACCGCGTACTGATGAATCTTGGTCATCTGGGAGATGGCTTCCTTTGGCGCCGCGGCATATCCTAACCGCCATCCGGTCATAGAAAAGGCTTTGGAAAAGCCGTTGACCAAGATGGTCCTCTCCTTCATCCCGGGAAGGGATGCGATGGAAACATGCTTTTCATTATAGGTCAGCTCGGAATAGATCTCGTCGGACAAAACGATCAGGTCGTGACGCAAAATCACTTCGGCGATGGCTTCCAGATGCTCCTTTTTCATTACCGCACCGGTGGGATTATTGGGATAGGGAAGAATGAGCATTTTGGTTTGATCGGTGATCGCCCCTTCCAGCGCCTCTGGAGTCAGGCGAAAATGATCTTCCTCTTTGGTGACAATGGGTACCGGAACCCCGCAGGTCAATGTGACAATAGGGGAATAGCAAACAAAGCTGGGCTCAGGAATCAGCACCTCGTCTCCCGGATCCAAAAACGCCCGGATCCCAAGGTCAATGGCTTCGGAACCGCCTACCGTCACTAAAATCTCTTTTGCCGGATCGTAAGACAGTTCATATTTTCGATGCAAAAACCGGGTGATGGCGTTTCTTAGCTCGATCATTCCCGCATTGGCGGAGTATCCGGTCCGGCCTTCCTCCAGATTCTCGATCCCTTTCCGCCGAATGGCGTAGGGGGTTTTAAAATCCGGCTCGCCTACACCTAAGGAGATCACGTTGTCCATCTCGTTGGCGATATCAAAAAAGCGGCGGATCCCCGACGGCTTTAACGACGCCGTCCGTTTGGAAATTTTATCGCTTAAGTTCATCACAGGGAAATGTTCCCCCTTTCATCGGTGCGACTTTCGTTTAAAATCACACCATGCGCCTTGTACCGGGTCAGGATAAAATGGGTCGCCGTGGAGAGAACGCCGTCCAAAAGCGCCAAACGCTGCGCCACAAAAAGGGCAATATCCCGAAAATCCTTGCCGGTGACCCGAACATGAAGATCATATCCGCCGCTCATCAGATAGACGCTGTCCACCTCGTCAAAAGCGGAAACCTTTCTTGCGATCTCTTCAAAGCCGGTATCCTTTCTCGGGGTCACCCGAAGCTCAATGATCGCTTCTACAAAAGGGGCATGGATCTTATCATGATTGATGAGAGGACGGTACCCGTAAATAACGCCCTCATTTTCCAGTTTTTCAATCTCCGCAGCGACGGCTGCTTCGGTGGTATCCAACATCACGGCGATGGCCTTGTCATCCAGTCTCGCGTTCTTTTCTAAGATTTTTAACAGCTGTTCCATAAAAGTGCCTCGCTTTCTATTTGAATTACCTTTCATTTTATCATAATTCCTTTGTTTTTACAATGCGCTTTTTCTTTTGAAAAAGGATTTTCCTTTGTTTGGAAAACGCATTTTTCCAAAGAAAAGGCTTTTCAATTTGTTTCATCTATTGTATAATGTAGGATAAGGCTGTTTTCACTTCAAAGGCCGCTTTATCCGGAAAGGGAGTGTTCCGTTTTGGAAATTTATTTGGATAACTGCGCCACGACCAAGGTGTGCGACGAAGGGATCGCTGCTGCGGCCGCAGCTATGAAAACTACTTACGGAAACCCGTCTTCTCTCCATCCCAAGGGTGTGGAGGCGGAGGCGCTGCTCACCGAAACCAGAAAACGTCTGGCGCGGCTTTTGCATTGTGCGCCGGAGGAGCTTTATTTTACGGGAAGCGCCACCGAAAGCAATAATTTGTCGTTATTCGGCGCGGTGGGCGCCTACCCCCGAAACGGGAAAACCGTGGTCTCTTCCGCGGTGGAGCATCCTTCGGTGGAAAATGCGCTCAAGCAGCTGGAAAAACGGGGATACCGGGTCAAACGGGTCTTTCCGAGAAAAGACGGGCTTTTTTACCCCGAAGACTTCCTTTCCCAGCTGACGCCGGATACCGTTTTACTGACGATAATGTTGGTCAATAACGAAGTGGGAACGGTGCTGCCCGTCGCCGAAACCATCACCAGGGCGAAAAAAAATTTTCCAAAGCTTTTATGCCATGTGGACGCCGTTCAGGGCTTTTCCAAGATCCCTTTCGATCTGCGGAAGATCCCGGCTGATCTCGTCTCGATCAGCGGCCATAAAATTTACGCGCCCAAAGGGATCGGCGCGTTGTTTATTCGAAAGGGCGTGCGTTTGGCGCCTTTACTTTTCGGCGGCGGTCAGGAAAAAGGCGTTCGTCCGGGAACCGAAAGCGTGCCGCTCATTGCCGCGTTCAATGAAGCGTTGAAGCTGATCGAAGAAAACGGGAACCAGTATCTGGAGCATTACCGCGCCTGCAACCAATACCTTCGGGAGCGGTTACAGGAGGTCCCGGAGGTCATCATCAATTCCCCTGTACAGTGCGCGCCCCATGTACTCAACATTTCCGTCCCCTTGAGCGGTCAAAAAGGAACGGCGCAGATCTTTTTAGAGGCCCTCGGGAAAAAGGGGATCTATATTTCCGGCGGTTCCGCCTGCTCCAAAGGAGAGTTAAGCCATGTACTGAGCGCTTACGGATTTTCCAAAGAACGGATCCGCTATGCCCTGCGTATCAGCTTTTCCAAGGATACCACGTTCGAGGAACTGGACATCTTTGCCGAAACCTTAAAAGAGGAGATCCTCCGTCTCAAAGCGGTGATCAAATAGCCTGATTGGGGATCGCTAAAAAGAAGGAGAAATTATGAACGAACTGATTTTGATCAAAAACGGAGAGATCGCCTTAAAGGGGCTGAATCGGAACCGTTTTGAAGATATTTTAGTCAAGAATATCCGATGGAGGCTGAAAGACCTGGGAGCATTTTCCATTCAGGTCCTTCAGTCCACCATCTACGTCCTGCCCAAAGAGCCGGAATATTTTGATTTTGATGAAGCCATTGACCGGGTGGAGAAGATTTTCGGCATTGCCGGCATCTCCCGGGCACTGGTGGTAGAAAAAACGATCGACGCTCTCTGTAAGGAAGCGCCCGCCTATCTTTCGCCTCAGCTTTCCGAGGCGAAGACTTTTAAAGTGGAAACCAAACGGGCAGACAAGCATTTCCCCCTTCTCTCTCCGGAGATTTCCGCCCGGGTAGGCGGCGCCATTTTGTCCGCTTTCCCCAGGCTCAAGGTGGATGTCCACCAGCCGGACATTGTGGTTCGGGTAGAGATCCGGGAACAAGGCGCTTATATCCACGCCGGCCAGATTCCGGGCGCCGGCGGTATGCCGGTTTCCTCCAGCGGACGGGCCTTGCTTCTCATTTCCGGAGGGATCGACAGTCCGGTAGCCGCCTACATGATGGCAAAACGGGGAGTATCCATTTCGGCGATCCATTTTGAAAGCCCCCCTTACACCAGTGAACGGGCGCTGCAAAAAGTGGAGACCTTATGCGAAAAGCTGACTCCCTATACGGGAAGGATCCCCTTTTTCCGGGTCCCCTTTACCGAGATCCAGGAACAGATCCGGATCCATTGTCCCGAAGAGCTGTTTACCGTCATTATGCGGCGGATGATGATGAAGGTGGCAGAAAAAATCGCCGAAAAAGAAAAGATCCGTACCCTGGTCACCGGGGAAAGCTTAGCCCAAGTCGCCAGCCAGACGTTAGACGCTCTTCACTGCACTGACGCTGCCACGCCGCTTTTGGTACTGCGTCCCCTGATCGGTATGGATAAAACGGAGATCATCTCCATCGCAAGGAAGATCGACACCTTTGAAACCTCGATCCTTCCCTATGAAGACTGCTGTACCGTCTTCACGCCTAAGCACCCGAAAACCAAACCGGTACTCTCCGCGGTAGAAAAGGGAGAAGCCGCTTTTGATTTTACGCCCCTCATTGAAAAAGCAGTGGCGGAAACCGAATTTAAAATGATTCGTTAAGGGAGAAATTATGAAACAGTTACTTGCATTTTTAAAGAGATCCGTCTGGATTCAGAGTTTGACTTTAAGCGTTTTGTTTTTTGCTCTTTGTGTCACTTTTGGACAGGCTATGGCGTCGGTGATCCAAACCGATTCCCAGCTGACTGTTTCCGAAGAGGAAGCGTCTGAAAACGACCTCAGCAGTGAAGAAGATGATGAAGGATTTTTCGGAGATTGGGACGATTTTTCCGATTTTTACGAGGAACCGTCTACGATAAAACCGGATCCCCCTAAAACCTCTTCCCAACCATCCGCCGAGACTTCCGAACCCGAAAGCTCTTCCGAAAGCTCTTCGGAGATGACGGAAAGCGAGCCTTCCTCGGAGCCCTCTTCGGAACCTTCCTCCGATCCGTCGGAAAGCGGATCTTCCGAACCTTCCAGTGAAAGCACCCCTTCCCAGCCGTCAAGCGAGCCTTCCTCTACCCCGTCTCAGGGAAGCGACAGTTCGGTAGGCCCTTCGGAAAGCGCACCGTCCTCCGGTCCGGAGGACGGCAGTCCTTCCTCCCCGGCGATCGTCGATCCCTCCACCCCAAGTGGGCCTGACGTCAGTGTGGTAGAGTAAAATGAGAAAGCAGATTTTACAGGTTCTTTGCGCCCTGGGGTTTTGCGTCCTCTTTGGCGTAGTTACCGTTACCGGAGACTATATCTCCGCATTCGAGGAGACCATTCCTGTGCTTTTAGAAGCATCCGAGGAGGAAGGGACCCCTTCCTCCTCAGATACCCCCTTTGGCCCTGTATGGGATCCGGAAACCGAAGGACATATGGGAACCGGAGAAGCGCCTTTGACGATGATGGATGAAGACGAAGATTTGGAGAGCAGCGAAAATAGCGGGAGCGGCGAAAGTAGCCTTGCTCCTTTTTCATCAGGGTCTTCCTCCCAAAGCGGATCCTCTGGAAGCGAAACGCCATCTTCCTCGTCACAGCAAAGCCCGTCCTCTCCCCCTCCCGCGTCTCAGGTAGACAGCGATCCCCCTGAAAGCTCTTCTTCAGCGGTTTCTTCCTCTAAGCCTTCTTCCTCATCTTCCTCTAAGCCATCCTCTTCCCAAAGCGGATCCTCTGGAAGCGAAAGCGAGAGCTCGATTTCCTCAGGGGACACCCTCAATGTGATTTTCAACGGCGTGAAGCAAAGCATGGACGGCTACACCGTGTTATGTATGATCGTCGAAGCGGAAATGGGCTCCACCTTTACCGAGGAAGCCTTAAAAGCCCAGGCAGTCGCTGCCTACAGTTACATAAAATATGAAAATAACCGTGGCTCTTACGCTTCTCTTCCCTCTAAAACACCGTCGGAGAAGGTCAAAAACGCGGTGGCGGCGGTATATGGCCAGATGCTCACCTATAACGGAAGCGTCGCCTTCACCCCTTACTATGCCTGCAGCAGCGGCATCACCAATTCTTCAGCGGAAACCTGGGGCGGAAGCTACCCCTATCTGGTTTCGGTAAATAGTGCCTACGATCCCCCGTCTACTTACAAAAACAACACGGTGAGCTTTTCGGCGGACACGATAAAAAGCTATGTGGAGTCCGCTTTGGGCATCACCTTAGACGCTTCCTCACCGGAAAGCTGGTTTTCCATTACCTCGGTCAATCAGGGCGGCTATGTCCTGTCTATGGCGGTCACCGATGAAAACGGAAACGCCACCACCATCACCGGAAGAAACTTCAGGGAAACGGTGCTGGGATACCGGATCAAAAGTCATGCCTTTACCATACTTTTCCAAAACGGGACCTTTACCATTACCACCAACGGCTACGGCCATGGCTGTGGTATGAGCCAACTTGGCGCTAACAATTATGTACTGAACGAAGGATGGACCTACCGGGATATTTTATCCCATTATTATCCTGGAACCACCCTTAAGTAAATAAGAAAGGATCGCTTGCTATGGACCTTGCCCTGATCGTACTCAAACAGGTATTTATTCTTATTGCTTATGCTTCTACCGGCGTAATCGCGGTAAAAGGGAAGCTCATCAGCGCTTCGGTGAGCAAATCACTGTCCAACGTTTTGATCTACGTCATCAGCCCTTTTATGATCATCGATTCCTTAAACCGGGAATATGATCCTACAGTGACCAAAGGCTTTCTTTGGGCTATTGTCGCTGGAACGTTAGTGATCCTTCTTTTTATCCTTTTGGGCCACCTTGTTTTCTTCCGCAAGGAACACCCGGCGGTGGGAGTAGAGCGTTATGCCTTAGCCTTCAGTAACTGCGGCTTTATCGGAATCCCTTTGATCAGCGGTATTTTCGGTACCGAAGCCATCATCTACATTGTAAGTTCTATGGTCGTGTTCAATGTACTCATTTGGATCTACGGCGTATGGGTTCTTCAAAAAGGAAGCAAGCTCCAGTGGAAAAAGGTCTTTATCAACCCGGGAAACATTTCAGTAGCCATCGGCCTGCTGATCTATTTTTGCCAGATTCCCATTCCCTCTGTAGCGGCTACCATCATTAACGGCATCGGCTCCACCAACAGCTTCTTTTCTATGTTTACCATCGGCGTCCTTTGCTCTTCTATGCAGCTGAAATCGGTGCTTTTAAACCGCCGCATCCTTTACGTTTCCCTTTGCCGGCTGGTTTTTGCACCCCTGATCGCCTTCTTTGCCATTATTTTCTGGATCCCCGTTATCCTTCCGGGCGAAGGCGTCTTTGTCGCCAGCGTTTTGGCGGTAGTCGCTATTATGCCTGTGGCATTAAACCTTCCAATGATGTGCCAGATCTGTAATCGGGATGATAACGTAGGGTATGCGGGAAATGTCGTCGCGGTATCTACCTTCCTTTGTATCGTGACGGTTCCTTTACTGACGACGCTGCTGACTTCCGTCCTGGAATTTTGGAACTAAAAAAATCCCTTCGGCTTTTACCGGAGGGATTTTCCTTTTTTATTGCTCAGTGTAAGAGAACAGCAGATCATCGATCTCCTGCCAGAAGGTATCGGCTACGCCGTATACATTGTTCTCGTCCACCTCGATCTCTGCGATCTTGCTCACCGGAGAAAGAGTGGAAATCGAAGATGCCGCCGCCGAAACCCGATCCAAAATATTTTTTGCGTACTCACTTTCCAAAATGAAAAGGGTATCCTCGGTCAGCTCTGCCGCCGCCTCATATTTCTCGTTAAAGGAAATCATTTCCTCATAAACAATATCGTTGCAAAGAGAATACAGATCCATCGGCGTGATCTCTACTTTGACACAATACCCGTCTCCGTATTCTTCTGCTTCGTAAACGGTGTACTGCGCCTGATTGCAAAAGCTTTTGAACAAATCGTAATACCCTTGTTCGATTTCATCGGTAAGGTAATTTTCATCGATTTCCGCGTTATAATAAAAATTGTTGACATGATACTGAATCGTAGCATCATAAATAGCGGCCGCTTCTTCCTCGGTAGAATCGCTTAGATCCATATAAGTATCAAACACACCCTTGTAGCTGGTGTCCATAACCGACTGCACATAACTGGTGTACTGCTTAGCCGGAGAACCGAACATCTCCAATACACCGCATCCGGACAGCATCACCGCCACAACCAGCATCAATGCCGGCAAATATCGTCTTTTCATACATCTTCTTCCTCTCTTTTTTATAGCCTATGTACTTTGACTTACCGAAATCCCATAGCGAAGCGCATAGGGAGGCTCCCACATGGCACGGCAATCTCCAAGGGTTCCCTCGTAAACCTTTTTGACCCCCGGCAGCAGAAGGAAATCCACCGGATGAATCAATGATGGACTTTTGGCAAGTTTAGCACAACCGCTTTCCCGCAGCACCGTCGCTACAAACTGGGAACAGAAAAAATAATTTTCCCGGTTAAACTCCCGGTTCCATTTGCAGCAAACAAGCCCTAAAATATCGTAGCGATAAACGCTGTGCTGATTAAAACAGGCGTTTACGAAAGCTTTTGCCCGCCGGTAAGCCTCATCGGATACCGAAAGCTGTAAAATCACACAGGGAGAATTTTTACAGCGAGCCATAACACCCTTTTGTAAGCTCTCCGTCACCAATCCCGCCGGAAACAGCCGATCCGGATTTTTTCTTCCAAAGCTGAACAAAACCGACATATCGTCGCTGAAGCTCAATGCGGAATGAGTATACGTTTCTCTGGTCAGGGCATAAATGATCCGGGACACCGTCGTATCCGAACGCATCAGTAAAATATAAAGGTTTTTCATATTCTTTCCCTCCTTTTGAGGTTTCTCCCACAATAATCCCATAACCCTTCCTATGATTATACCGTACTTCGTTTAGTTTTGCAAGTCTGTTTGCTTTTTTTCCATTTTTTATCCTGAAATCATAAAGATAACGGTGAAAAATGTACCTTTTTTTTTACTTTGTTTTGTGGTATAATTGTAGTGTTAATACTTAGTTAAGAAAGGAAGTTGACAAAATTGGATCAGTCTGTGTCCAAAGGCTACCAGGAGCCTACTACGATCTGGAATCCTCTTTTTATCAACGTTGTCCTCGTAAACATCGCTATGAATTTAGGCCAGTTTATGATGAATACGTTGATCTCAAAATTTGCCGACTATTTAGGAGCGTCTTCCTCCGTTGTAGGTATGGTGGTCAGTATGTTTACCATTACCGCCCTGCTGGTGAAACCGGTAGCCGGTCCAGCCATCGATACATACTCTAAAAAGAAAATCCTCTGCGGCGCGATCTTGACTATTACATTGGCCTTTGTGGTCTACGGTATGGCACATAGCGTGACCACCATTATCATTGCTCGTCTAATCCATGGCTGCGGCATGGGCTTTACCGCTTCTACCTGCCTTGCGCTGGCCAGCGATGCACTCCCCAGCGACAAGCTGGCACAGGGAATCGGCTATTTCTCTCTGGGACAGGCGATGGTTTCCGCCATTGGGCCTTCCACCGGACTTTGGTTAGCGGATAAGGTAGGTTACAACAACGCGTTCTTGCTGGGTGCGGTGCTGATGGGGTTATCCGCCATTTTAGCTGCCACTATGAAAACACGTCCCCAAACCGGAGAAAAGAAAAAGATGGTCATCTCGCTCAACAATATGTTTGCGGTAGAAGCCATCATTCCCGCGACCTTCTTATTTTTCTTAGCGATGGCTTACGGTACCATCAGTTCTTTCCTGGTCCTTTACGCGCAAAACGAACGGGGCGTCCAGGAAATCGGCTTATTCTTTACCGTGAATGCGATTTGTCTGCTGGTGACCCGTCCGGTCATTGGCAAGTTAGCGGATAAATTAGGGATCCATAAGGTGTTGCTTCCCGCGTTTATCATGTTTGCCCTTTCCTTATTTATGATCTCCATTTCTGACAGTCTGACGATGTTTTTGATCACCGCAGTGATCAATGCGTGCGGTTACGGCGCCGCTCAGCCCACTATCCAGGCGCTGTGTATGAAATGCGTATCCCCCGAACGGAGAGGCGTCGGCGGAAGCACCAACTACATCGGAACGGATTTAGGTTTCTTAGTCGGCCCTATTGTATCAGGCGTTTTGGTCACCAACCTTGGCTACAGCGGTATGTACCGGATTATGATCATTCCTATTGCGATCGCCTGCATCATTTTCTTTTTCGTCTACCCCAAGATCAAAGCGATTTGCTCCAAATAATGTGATTCCTTTTAAAAACGGACGTCTTTCAGGCGCCCGTTTTTTCTTTCACCTGTCACCCTTAACCAGCCCAAATCAAAACGCTCCCTGACGCCAATTTTGCCGCGCAGGAAGCGTTTTTGTTTTTTATTCTTACTCCATCTATCCTATACCTTGATAGCTTTCCATTTTCCGGTAGAGAACCGCCACATCGTATAGAAGGAACGGGTACACTGGTCAATAACTAAAGACAGCCAGATTCCCACCAAGCCCCAGTCAAAACCGCTGGTGAAGAGGAAGGCAAACACGGGACGAACAATGACGATACCAATAAAGATACACAACGCCACCGCTTTGGTGTCGCCCGCGCCGCGAAGCGCACCTGCCAGTACCTGCTGAGAGGACTGAAGGGGCTGGACGACGGCTACAATAATCAAAAGGACAGCACCGGTTTCGATAACGGCCATTTCGGTAGTATACATTCCCACCAGCCATCTTCCGCCAAAGATCATAACCGCGGCCATCACCAAGGAAAGGATCATACCATACCGACGGCAAACCTGCACCGCCGCTTTTCCCTGGTCGGGACGTTCTCTTCCCATCGCCTGCCCCAAAAGGGATGTCGCGGAAATACCAAACGCCATACCGTTCATCATCGACATGGAAAGAATGTTGTTGGCAATCTGATGGGTCGCATAAGCGTCCGTTCCCAAAGAAGCAACGATTTTGGAGAAAATAAGCTGACCGGTACGCATACAAAGCTGTTCGAACATAGCCGGCGTTCCCACATTGGAAATTCGCTTTAAAATGGCGATATCCAAATGGAACAGGTTTTTCAGCCGGAGCTTTAACATCTCCGCGCCGCGGAACAACGTCACCAGCGCGATGATCATCGCCACTACCTGACCTGCCGCCATACCCAATCCGGCGCCGCCCACACCCAGAGCAGGCAATCCAAACCGTCCGGAAATAAAGAGGAAACCAACACTGATATTGACAGCATTCGCTGTCACATTATAGATCATTGAGATCCTTGTTTTCCCGATTCCTCTTAAAATCGCTGTAATGGAGAGGGAAACGACGTTCGCAGGGAACGACAGCAAAATGATCCTGAAATACAAGGTTCCGGCCGCAATGGTTTGCTCCGTTTCTGCACCCATAAAGATAATCAGCGGCTCCGCAAATATGTACCCGATCACCACCATCACCAGAGAAACCAAAATGGATAGAGTCAGGGACTGGTGCATAATTCGGTTGGCTTCCTCGGCATCGCCGCTTCCTTTAGCTCTGGCGATCAATGCAGTAGCACCAACGTTCAGCGCCTGAAACACCGCCAAAAGCAAAAAACGGGGCTGGGTCACATAGCCAATAGACGCGATCGCCCATGTCCCAAGTCCGCCTACCATCATAGTATTTACCATACTCGCAAGGCTTAACAGGAAGTTTTCCAGCATTGCGGGCCACGCAATCGCCAAAACCTGTTTCGAGACCTCTTTTTTGTCCATATCCTCCGGTACAGGACCGGATAGTCCCTCCCGGAGCTGCGCTATGATCCCTTTGACACCAAGCTTTGGCTTTTTAACCGCTTCGGCGACATCTAATCTGTTTTCATCCAATGGAACAACCTCTTTCCTTTCATTTTGTGATCAACCAAAAGCGCTATCCAGAAAACAATAGACTCTTTCCGACCCGGCTTTTGAATGTGCCCAAAAAGCTTATCTTAATGGGCAGATTATTGTTTATATTATAGCAAAGTTTCTTTTCTATTGCAATAGTTGAGAATTCAATTATTTACAAAGTTTTCTAATCAAATTTACCCATTATTGACAGAAAAAAGCAAGAACGTCAACACATTCCTGCTTTTTCTCTGTTAATTTATTTTACGAAACGAACCTTCCAATTACGCCTCTTTACAGATGCATCCCGTTCGTGGCGACCTCCGCTACCGGATTTCCCAGATCATCAGTGATTTGGATCCGGTAAAAACAGCTTCGTTTTCCATCTTTGATCAGCGCACTTTCCCCGTACAAGGTATTTCCTTTGGCGGTTCCAAGAAAGCTGATCTGGCTTACCGCGGTAACGGTGACCGGCTGATCAAAATTGGTAGCCACCGCAAAGGTAAAATCTGCCAAGGTAAAGATAGCGCCACCCATGACCTGGCCGGTGGCGTTTTTATGACGCTCATCCAACACTAAGCTGCATTTCGCGTAACCCTTTTCTACCTTTTCAATACAGATCCCCGTCGTCTCGGTGGCGTATCGGTCTTTGGAGAAAAACGTTCGCGCTCTGGCGAGAGTTTCTTCTATTTTTTCCTGCTGCAAAGGGATTCCTCTTTTCTTTTGCTCACTTCATACTTTCATCGATGACCCGTTCCACATTTTGATAGGCCACTTTCTCGATCTGGCTTTCAGTAAGGCCCTTCTTTTTCAGCCCCGCAAACAGCTTCTCCATCTCGGTGGGCATTCCCACCTCAAAGGTGCCGCCAATGCCGTCAAAATCAGTGCCCAGCCCAACGCAGTCCTCACCGCCGACTTGGATAAAGTGAAGAATATGGGCGCAAAGATCGTCTACCCGGCAAATTTTTTCGGTGTTGTTTTCCGCGAGAAAATCCGGACCGAAATTGATTCCGGAAACGCCTCCCTTTTCCGCGAGGGCGCGGATCATTTCATCGGTAAGGTTTCTCGTGTGGCCGCAAAGCGCCCGACAGTTGGAATGGGTAGCTACAAAGGGCTTTTTGGTTCCCTTGACAACATCCCAAAAGCCGCCGTCGCTCAAATGGGACACGTCGATCAGGATTCCAAGATCGTTCATCACTCCAATCGCTTCTTTTCCAAAAGGCGTCAGCCCTTTGGACATGATCCCCGGGTCCTTCGAGTTGGGAGCGCCGAAGCAGTTTTCAAAATTCCATGTCAAGGCGATAGCGCGAACACCCTGGTCATAAAATGCCTGTAACCGGTCAAAATCTCCTAAAACATTTCGTCCGTCCTCCACTGTCAGAAAAGCGGACATCTTCCCTTCCTTCCGGTTTTTTTTCAAATCGGCGCCGTTATACGCCATGGCGATGATATCGCTGTGAGTTTCTACCGTATGAAGGAGATTTTCCCTCGCCGAAGCAAACAGCTCGTCATCGGGGGGCATCGCCGCCCGGCTTCCCTCAGGAACTTCCTTACCGGGACGAGGCGGGAAAAAGACGGCAAAAAACTGTCCACCCTGATTGGCTTCCTTCATTCGCTTGATATCCAGCATTGCGCTGGCATCCTCAAAAAGATTGCCGCCGCGCAAGCCCTTTAATAAGGTGTCGCAATGCATATCCAAATAGGGGTACATAAAAACACATCCTTTCTCTTTTAGGATACAGAAAACCAAAACAAAGGTCAAGAGCTTTTTTGAAATCTCGTGCCGCCGCAACCTGATATAGCAAAAAGGAAGAAAAAAGGTAAGCAAAATTGGTGGAATTTTCAAAAGAAAAGGAGTATCCTTTTCTCATACCAAGAAAGGAGCGGTCACATGTATTTCGGAAAAAATCTTCAGTTTTTAAGAAAACTGCACAACGGGATCACCCAGGAGGCACTGGCAGAAAAGCTCAATGTTTCCCGTCAAACGGTCTCCAAATGGGAAACCGAAAGCGCCCTCCCGGAAATGGAAAAGGCGCTGGAGCTTTGCCGGTTTTTCTCCTGTTCTCTGGACCAGCTTTTCTTAGAGGATATGGATTTCGGGGACGACATTTACAGCCCGGTGCGTTTGGAGACCCTTCCCGCTTTCTCTTTTGTTTCCTATACCGTCATCAGTCCCGACCCTGAAACCGACGCCCTTTTCCGAATCCAAAAATGGGCGGAAGAACACAAAATTCCCGATCCCACCATTATCGGATGGGATTTTCCCCACCTTTCCCAAGCACAAATCAACGTCTATCATCTTCATGGCTACACCGGGGCCTGTATCCTTCCGCAAACAATGCCGGCAACAGATCTCTCTTTGCCCGTCTCCCATCAGGAAAGCTATCTTTACGCTGCGCTCACCATAGAAGAACCCTTCCTGGCCCCTTTTACACGAATTCCCAACGGATACAAGCTTTTGATTTCTTACCTTCAGGTAAACGGTCTGTCCCTGCTTCAGGATTCAAATGCCGTGACCTGTTTCGAAAAGGAATACCAAGATCACGGGAAACGCTATATGGATATTTACATCGCAACAAAATAAATGAAAAAAGAGCCGGGACAATCCCGGCTCTTTTTCCGTCTGTTTTTTAAGCTTTCGCTGTCAAGCATTTTAAAAATCGATCTCCCGGTCATAGTACACCGCGAGCAGGAGCTTTTCCATCTCCTCCTGAGAAGGCTGTCTCGGGTTGGAGCCGGTGCAGGCATCGGAAATCGCCAATCTTGCCACCTCGGGAAGTTTCTCCAAAAATTCCTTCTCATCAATGATGCTTTCGCTGGCGATCACGCCGCCGGCACCGTAGTTTTTAATGCTCAAAGGAATATTTAAAGCGGTATTCATACTTCTCAGTTCGCTGATCAAAGCGGATACCAGTTCTTCGTCGTCTTTACCCTCTAAACCGATAAACCGGGCAATCTCCGCATAACGCGCCTTCGCTTCTTCGTTTTTCGCATTGTAGCGGATGACCTTGGGAAGGTACATCGCATTCGCGGCGCCGTGGATAATATGGTCGCCGGTAAAAGCCGCGCCGGTCTTATGTGCCATACTGTGAACGATCCCCAAGAGGGCGTTGCTAAACGCCATACCTGCTAAGCACTGGGCATTATGCATCGCTTCTCTCGCCTTGATATCGCCGTCATACGATTTTTTCAGGTTTTCATGGATCATCTTAATGGCATGAAGCGCCAAGGGATCGGTATAATCGCAGTGCAAAGTGGAAACATACGCCTCAACAGCATGGGTCATCGCATCCATACCGGTATGCGCCGTCAGCTTTTGGGGCATGGTCTCCGCCAGCTCGGGATCGACAATCGCAATATCGGGAGTGATATTAAAGTCAGCGAGAGGATATTTGATCCCTTTGCTGTAATCGGTAATGACGGAAAAAGCGGTCACCTCCGTAGCAGTACCAGAGGTGGAAGGAATCGCGCAGAATCTTGCCTTGGTCCGCAAAGTGGGGAAGTTAAAGGGAGTGATCAGATCCTCAAAAGTGGTCTCGGGATACTCGTAAAACGCCCACATCGCCTTTGCCGCATCAATGGGGCTTCCGCCGCCCATCGCTACGATCCAATCCGGCTCAAATTCCCGCATCGCCTGGGCGCCCTTCATAACGGTATCCACCGAAGGATCCGGCTCCACATTTTCAAACAGAGAAACTTCCATACCGGCTTCCTTCAAATAAGAAACCGCTTTATCCAAAAAACCGAACCGTCTCATACTTCCGCCGCCTACAACGACGATCGCCTTTTTCCCTTTGAGGTTTTTCAGCTCCTCTAAGGATCCTTTGCCATGATACAGGTCACGGGGTAATGTAAAACGTGCCATTCTTTTTCCTCCTTTTTGGCCCAAGGAAACGGTATTGTTTCCTTTGTTAAAAGAATAACACTGTCGAAAGAAAAAGGGAAATGCTCTTTTGGAATGATTCTATTTCACCTTTCATATAGCAAATACATTACCCTTTTAAAGCAATAGAAACCATCAGTGATACAGATCCTCCCGGTGGAACAGCCGCTCCAGCACCAGGCTTGCTCCCCCTTGCACCGCGCCGTCTTCTAACCGCATGGTCCCTGGAACGATCTCCGGAGAAAACTGAACCGTCCGCATCCCAAACCCTTTGACACTTTCGGTCAATTCCCGGAAAAAAAGCTCCGGCGCATGGGAATACTCCCCGCTGATCATAACCAGATTGGGATCGATGGTATATACAAAATAATGGATTGCAATAGTAAACCATTTAATAGCAAATCGAATCGCCGATAAAGCCACCGGATCCTGCTTTTGCACACCCCCAAAAATGCCTTTAAGGGTAAGGGTCCCCTTTTTGGCCGCGGAAACCAAAAGAGAGATATCAGAGGAATGGTGCCGCAGAATGTAACGGGACAGGCTCTGAATCGAGACCAAATTGGAAAGATTGTTTTTCCCTTTTCCACAGATCAAAGGCTGATCCTCTTCCTGTACCATAGGCAAAGCAGAAAGAACGCCGACAATCCGACGGTCTCCGGTAATGATCCCGCCCTGACGAACGACTACGGCAGAAGTATAAGGATTTTCCGCACAAATCAACACACCGTTTTCCCGCAGTGCTTCCTTTTTTCGCCGCTCAGAAACCGCCAGCAGGCGAACCGCGTTTCGCACTAAAATCTCTACCCGATCACCAAACCGCTTTTCCAGTTCCTCGTCCAAAGGATAGATATCCGGCCATTGATCATTAAAAGAAGAAATGATCCGGCCATGCTCCACATAAATGATCCGACGGCACCCAAAAGCTACGCCTCGCAGATCCGACCAGGATTTTCCATGGAGTTTTAACGCATTTTCCACTGCCAAAGCGATTTCCTCTACCAGCACATCCGGTGTGATCCGATCCCAGCTGACACAGCTTCTGGTCATCTTCTCAATCAGCTGCGTACAAGGGTCATAAAGCTCACAAATCAGCTCATTGTCGTTATAATATACACTGGCAATGACACCCCAGCTCCGGTTGATTCCATAGATGTCCGGGCGTTTTCCTCCCTCGCTGGTGGAAACGCCTTTTCCTTTAATCTCTACCAAACCCTGTTCTAAAAAATGATCCACACATTTTTTGACCGTATTGCGGGACAGAGAGCAGGCTTGAGCCATTTCATTAAGACTCATATCCCCGGTCCGCTTCAGCAGATCCAATATGATCTGCCGATTATTGATCTTAATGTCATAGGGCTTCGCTCCTCTTTTGGTAATCAACGGATCCATAGCTGCCTCCACTTCAGCATAAGCTGATTCATTGTTTTATTTCCCATAAGGATAAAATTATTATAGCACGAACTTTTGCAAATGTCTATGAAAATGAAACTCTGTTTTCATTCCTTTTCCGTTCATTGTCATTCTTTCAAATTTATGCTACAATAAAAGAAAAAAAGGAGAAAAGTGAATGAAACGATGGGAAAAGGAGCCGCTGAAACGGCTGACAAAATATTTTCTGATAGGATTGGCCGCCGGTTTGGTTTTGGGACTCGTCACCTCAAGGTTGGGATTGTTCCTTCCCTTAGGAGGCATTTTGGGAATGTGCGCCGGCGTAATGATGAAAAAATAAATGAAGATCTTCGCATTTTTGAAAAGAAGCAAAAAAATCCATCTTTGGGTTTTGGGAAACCTTGTATGCCTCCTCTTTTTTCTATGGATGAGGACATGGGAAGCGGGGGTCATCTGGATCACCGATCACCTGACTTCCCCCTGGAAACGGGCTGCGGCCGCTTTTTGCAGTCTCTTTCCCTGTTCCGTCGCGGAAATTTTGATCGTCCTCGCCTTCCTGCTGGGGCTGTTTCTGATAGGGTTTTCTGTTGGGGCATTTTTAAAGAAAACGAATCGTCTTTTTGCCTTTTATCAGCGCATACTGGCGCTGTTCTGCTGTGTTTTCACCATTTATAACGGCTTTTGCCTGCTTTGGGGATTCCATTATTACACCCCCTCCTTTTCTGAGCAAAGCGGTATCACCGCCGCTCCTGCCTCGGTGGAGACGTTGACCCAAACTGCAAAATATTTTGCCGGGAAATTAAACGAGACGGATCCCCTGATCCAACGGGACGAAAAGCTTCTTTTTGCCGAAGATATCGACCAAATCTACGCTGAAAGCACCCAAATTTACCAAAACATCACCGATGAATTTCCTTTCCTTTCCGGAAAGGAGTATACGCCCAAACGGATCTTTTTCTCTTCCATTTTAAGCGATCTGTCCTTTACCGGCTTTTTCTTTCCCTTTACCGGCGAATCCAACATCAATGACGACAGTCCTTCCTGTTTCGTTCCTTCCACGATAGCTCATGAGCTGGCTCACCAAAAGGGCATCGCCTCGGAGCAGGAAGCTAATTTCATCGCGATATTGGTTTGCGATCGATCGGATATCCCCGTATATCAGTACGCCGGAGCGCTTTTGGCGTATGTGTATCTGTCCAATGCCCTCTCCCAATATGATCCCGATTTGGCAAATGATATTTACCAGAACCTTCCTCAGGGAGTGAAAGCCGATCTCGCGAATAACAATGCCTACTGGGCCGCGCATCAAAATATCGTCACCGAGGTTTCCAACCAGGTTTACGACCGCTTTTTAAAAAGCTATGACCAGGAGTTAGGGCTTTTGACCTACGGGACAGTGGTGGATCTTTTGATCGCCTATTATCGATAAATGGTTGCTTTCATTGCTGCTTCGTCTTTAAAAGATAAGAAAAAAGCGTTCCCCTTTAGCCGAGGTGCGATAACGAAGGAAATATGTAAGGTGGCGGTGCAGCCGAAAGGCTGTGCCGCCGCTTTGCGTTGTCAGGCTGTTTTCTTCTTTCGGTTTTGCATACCGAGCCTGCCGTCGAGGGCAACGCAGTCCTCATCGGCAATGTTGATAATACCCGCAGCCTTGTAGTAAATCTCAAT
>CALWZB010000021.1 GCA_944385915.1 uncultured Clostridia bacterium
ATGCCCGCGTCCTCAAGCAGGGTAAACAGAGGAAAGAAAATGGCCATAGGCGGAAGCATTGCCGACACCACCCATGCCAGTACCCGGTAAATTCCAAGCACGCAAACATCGTGGAGCCAATTAGGCGCGCCTAACGCGTAAAATAGCTCGCTGAAACGGTCCTCGATCCAAAAAAGGCCCCTGGAAAGCAGAGCGGATGGAACATTCGCCCCGGAAATGGTGATCCAAAAAACCAATAAAAGCAAAAGGATCATCACCGGATAACCGGTTTTCCGCCCCGTTAAAAACCGGTCGATTTTCCGGTCCCGTTGGGCGCCGCTCTTTTTTTGAACCGTGACCACCCCTTCGCAGTACCGTTCCGCCGCCGTGACCAGGGCGGAGACGATTTGATCTTTAAGTTTGAATGGGGTGATCCCCTCTTTTTCCAGTTCTTCTTTCGCTTCCCGGAGCGCATTTTGGATCAGCGGGTTTTCCAAAAGATCTTCGCCCAAATAGGCTTTCAGCTTTGAAAGCATACTTTCATCCGGATCCAAAAGCCGAAGGGCGACAAAACGGCTGTTCATCCTCCCCCTGACTGCTAAAGCCACCGCCGGCTCCAGCCGGGAAAGGGCTTTTTCTATCGGCTCACTATAACGAAGAGTCAAGGGCGCCTTGACCTTTTCGGTTTCCAGAAAGGAAAGCGCCTTCGCTAACTTTTGTCTGCTTTCCGCTTTTTGTCCCACAGTTCCCACTACCGGGACCTGTAACCGCTCCTCTAATTTTTTCAAATCCACCGACAAACCCTTTCGCTCGGCTTCATCCATCAAATTGACGCAGACGATCACCCGTCCGGTGATCTCCAAGATCTGTAACACCAAATTCAGGTTACGCTCCAGACATGTGGCGTCGCAGACCACCACCACGCCGTCGGGATCCTGAAAACAGATAAAATTCCGCGCCACCTCTTCCTCGGCAGAGTGGGCAAAAAGGGAATAGGTACCGGGAATGTCTACAAAAAGATATCCCCTTTGTTCCCATTCAAAATACCCCTGGGCGCAGGAAACCGTCTTCCCCGGCCAATTTCCGGTATGCTGGTTCATTTTGGTAAAACCGTTAAAGATGGTGCTTTTTCCCACATTGGGATTCCCCGCCAAAGCGATGACCCGATCGCTTTCCTTCCGCTTTTGGATCCAAAGCCCCGAATCCACGGCGAAAAGGCCGGTGGAACCATAGCTCAGCCCCATAGCGCATCCCGTCCGCGGATAAGGATATTTTGACTGTCTTCAGAACGAAGGGCAATCACTGCGCCTCGGATCAAAAAGGCGGCGGGATCTCCCGCGGGGCTTTTTCCGACACATTCCACCACCGTATTCTCGATCAGACCCATATCCAAAAGGCGGCGGCGGATGGAGCCTGTAGATAAAAGAGAAGAAACGATCCCCTTCTCCCCGGGTTTTAAGTCGTTCAGGGAATAGTTTTTGTTCATACGATTTCCCCCTGGTTACAAAATTTGGATGCACTGCTCCTGTCTTTATCTTATTGCAGGAAAAGCCTATGGGTGCAGACGCCAAAAAGCCGGCAAAAACCCGGTCAAAAATCAAAAAAAGCTCCCTGAAAAAGAAAACCGTTCCCATTTCCTGCCATTTTCATAAGGAAAGCCATAAAAATAACAAACAAAAAATTATTTTTTTGGATAGTATTGACAAATAGAAGCAAATAGTTTATCATAAATGTATAAAGTGAATAAAATTACGTTATGTTGTTATTCTTTTTTGTACTATCAATTGAGAAAGGATGATAAAAATGAAAGAGTGGAAAAAACGAAGATGGACGGCGTTACTTACGGCTGTAGCTGTCTTCCTCGCCGCGGTTCCTTTCGTAAGCGCTGCGGCGCCGGAAAGCGATTCTCCGCCGAATATCTCCCAGGCGGAGGAGAACGAAGGAACTGCCTCTTCTCCGCCCGATTCGGATGATCCCATCGTTTCTGAGGACCCCGTGATCTCGGAAGGCCCCACAGATACGGAAGATCCCACAGATACAGAAGATCCCACAGGTACGGAAGATCTCGATACTCCCGACAATTTTGAAACATCCGAGAAACCGACTATCCCCATTGCCCCCGAGGATCCCGAGGGCCCCGAGAAGCCTACCATTCCTATTGCTCCCTCCCACCCTCTTCCGGACCCCGATTTTGTGGAAATGTCCTTGGAGGACTACTTGGCCGCGATCGAATCCGGCGAAATCACGCTTATGGCTCCCATCAGCCCGTTGGAATATGCGATCCAATTGCATGGCATATCCGCCTTTTCGGTCAACGACGCCGAATGGCGATGGGATTCGGTCAATGGGCGGTGGAAATATTGGGACGGGACTCAATATTGCACCAATAAATGGGATGAAATCGACGGCTATTGGTACTATTTCGACGCGAATGGTTTCGCGAAAACCGGATGGTTTTACGACAGCAACTACGGCGCATGGTTTTTCCTTCGGTTAACAACCGACGAAGGCGGCCCGGGATGTTCTATGGTGACCGGATGGTATGAGCTTTCCAATAACTGGTTCTACTTTAATTCTTCGGGAGAACTCCAATACGGAGGGACCGGGGGAGACTTTTTATCCATCGGCGGAGAAGTCTACTACTTTCATGGCATTGATCCGTGGGAACCTGACCCCGAAGATGCTTATATGCACCATGGATGGCTTACCATTGGCGCTTACACCTATTATTGCGGCGTACCGGATAATCCGGATACCGGCGCCCTCTATAAGGGCGGATGGCTTTTGGATACGGATTGGTACTACTTTACCCCCTCTACAGGGATTATGCGGATCGGCTGGCTGGAGTTGGATGGGGACTGGCATTACCTGGATCCGGATACCGGAGTTATGGCCGATGACGATGTTGTTTTTAGTGAATACATCCAAGGTAATTTTAACTCTGACGGTACGCTTGTATCCTGGTCATATTTCCCTGTTACAGCCGGTGAGTCAAATATTGCCAATGCCCGATTCGAATCGTTTGTTTACCGTCCCATCAATAACCGGGGATATTTAGGGGTCGAAGTAACGGCGGAATTATATAACGTAGGAAATGTTGACGAACAGGCGGAAAGCTTAGTATATAGCCAATTTTCCTACGGAAATACCGGTAACACCGTCAACATTGTCCAGGAGCCGGTCTCCTGTGAATTATCTAATCCCACGATGGATCAACAGGTCGCCGATATCCAATATATGGTAGGGAATATGCATGATTTTGGATTTAATACTAAACCCTATGGATATACTTTCCGCCAAAACGAAAATGGTGATTGGAGCGACAGCCCCTATTGGGAAGATTGGCCCACGGGCTTTTTAACCGGAAAGGCTGTACGAGCGCGTGTCTATATTTCCGAAGATGTATATGAAAAGGAAGGTCTCGCTACCTTTAGAGGCGTTGTGCTCCATGAAACCGGCCATGCGGTGGGTTTAAACCATACCTATGAACCAAGCGAATTGGAAGGCGATCCCGGAATTGATGCGTTAATGGTTCCCTCGACCAACGATTGCCATTGGAAGACTACTTTACAGAATTGGGATAAACAGGAGTTACTCAAAAAATATCCCCAGTAAACCGTAATCTGTACATTTATCTATAAAAAAACAAACCAAAGGAGGCATCCCTATGAAATTCCAAATCCTGCCTGTGAAAGAACGGCTTTTGCGAAACCCTAAAGCCTTTTACATTGCGGCATTGTTCCTTTTTTCGGTGATCGTTACCCTTTTATCCGTTTTGTTGGACCCGACCCGCCAATATGACCCTAACCGCCACCAATACGACCCGGAGACGAGGATAGAAGCTCCGGATCCTCATTCTGAAGCGATGCAAATCTATTTGACAGAAGAAGAAACGTTCCAGTTTTCTGTCCTTGCCGCCGACCTGATCGTAGAGGGAAAAGTGGTGGAGGTGATCGACCGTACCGAAGAACAGTTGGGCGTGCCCGGAGTATATTATACCTCGATTTATGTAGAGCCCAGAGAAATCTGGTATGGAGAATG
>CALWZB010000022.1 GCA_944385915.1 uncultured Clostridia bacterium
CGCTACTGCCTTGCCAAATACGATCCCTGTATCGGAAAACTGGCGGTTTCCAAAGTACAAAACCGCCGACGAACATCCGAGGCCGAATATAAGCTTTGCCACTACTTCCGCCGCCTGGGAGACCGCGGTGGGGATCATATTGCGAAACCCTTCATAGTATCCCCGGTAAGCCGAAGTGATACAGCAAAAAAAGATGGCAGGAGAAATCGCGACAACGCTAAGCCATGCGTTGGGATTGGAAGCCATCTGAACAAATACGCCGCTGAACAGCGCCATGATCAGAAATCCGAAAATTCCCAGCAGCAAAAACAGTTTCACCGAGAGCTTATGAAGCTTTTGAATATCCCGGTACCGTCCGCGCACCGACTGTTCCGCTACCATTTTTGCGATCGCAGCAGGCAGTCCGGCGGTGGCAAAAGCGTAGATCGCCGAAAAAATACTGTAGGAGGTGGAGTAATAGCCCATGGCCTCCCCGTTGAGAATGTTTCCAAGGGGGATCCGAAAAACCGCCCCGATCAATTTTACAAATATGGTGGATGCCGCAAGGATGGAAGCCCCCTGCAGCAGATTTTGTCCCCTCTTTTTTCCCAAAGAGCAACGCCTCCGTCCTATACTGACGTTTCTTCCCCTTTTTCGCCGAATAAGGCAGAAGGCGCGTTACCTTCCGGCACACGCCTTCTTTTTCATCATTCCTGATTTTGCTCGTCCTGTTGGTCTTTTGATCCTTCCGAATCGGTTTCCATAGGTTCGGTCACTTCCTCCGCGGCAGTGCGGTTTAACTTGCTTCCGCATCTCTTGCAGAAGATGCTGTCCTTCTCATTTTTGGCGCCGCACTGGCTGCAAAGGATCAGGTCTCTTCTCTCCGCTAACTTCTCTTCGATCTCGGCTAAATTTTCCTTTACCGTATCGATCTCGGCGATGAGAGAATCCACCAGGTTTTTGTTGTCGTAGTCCGATTTCACCATCGAATACACGGCGGAACCCAGCTGAGCCATCAAATCGTCCAGGTTTTTGGAAGTCTGGATCTGCTGATATTTAAGCTTAGAGATCTCAACCACCGTATCCGTTTTCTTTTCCGCAAAATCTGCAACCTGCTTGACTGATTGCTTTAAATCATCGATAAATCCCAAGGTACTCATCCTTTCTTTGTTTGTTCCCCCATATTATGACCGGTTTTTGCTTCGGAAAACCGTCGTATGGGATCATCTCTGTGCTGAATTGCGTAAAGTTATTATACTCTACCCATTTTTGTTTTTCAAGTCAAAATCAGGAATTCCTGTAAAAGAGAATCCTTCGGCACAACTTTTTGATCTATATCGGTAAAATACGAGAGCTTTTCAAGCAAAAATTCCACCATCTGCCCCGCATCTCCGCGAGGAAGTTCTTTTTCAAACAAGGCGTTGAGCACCGGTCCATACACCAGCGGCTCGTAAAAATGGATAGAATCGATCCAGTGATCCGCTCTGGTGCGAAAAGGACGGATAAACCGTTCTTCGCCGGAAACCACATTGTTCCATATGGCAAGGGTTTGCTGAAGATTGGAATTTCGGTAATTGGCGTCCCGGATCAGTCTCCGGATGAGACGAAGCTGGCGGGTATTGAGGATCTTCTTCTCCCCGATGTAGTATTCTGATTTGATGGAGATATAGATCTTCATCGCCTTTTGAAAAAACGGCCGGTCACAGACAATAGGATTTAAAGCATGAAGCCCCTCGATGATGATCGCCGTATGATCGTCAAAAACGAGATGTCTTGCTTCTCCTTCCTTTCGCCTTCCGGTGCCAAAATCATAAATGGGAAAATCCCATGCACCCAGCTGCTCCAGCTTTTTCAGGCACTGTTCCATTTCCCCGATGTTGACCATCTCCGGATCGTCCAGATCGTAGGATCCGTCGGGCATTCTTTTCGCCATCTCCCGGTTTTTGTAAAAATCATCCAGAGAAACAGTCAGCGTCTTGATCCCATCCCGGTGAAGCGCATCCTGAAGCCGGTAAGACGTGGTGGTTTTTCCGGAGCTGGAAGGCCCCGCCAGAAGGATCAGGGGATTTTCAGGAAACTGCGCCTCAAAATCAGAGGCAACTTTTTGGATCTGTGCAAAATAATATTCCTCGGAACGACGGACCAGCGCGGCGATATCCTCTTTGGCTTCTCCGTTGATTCTAGGAAGGTCGATCCTTAATTTTTCTTCACTTACCATACTTTTTTGCTTCCTCCCCGTAAAAATTATCGATCTCTTTCTTCTTAGCCAATATATCGGAAAACCGGGAAAAATATTCGTCCGGATACTTAAAATTATAGATACGGTGAATCCCGTTTTTTCCTACAAGCTTGGTCACTGCGTTGGCGCCTACGCCCAAAACCGTTTGGAGCTCCTCCATCATTACGATATTGTAATAGTTGATCTGTCCCGGTTTGGCATACCCCACGTTCTCCAAATTTCCCGGCGTATTCTTTTGACGGTAGAGGTAGTAAGGAAAATACCCCGCCTGCCGAAGGCGCAAATACGCTTGCTGTACCATACGCTGGAAAACGGTGGGATCCATAGGATATTCCCCATTGGTATACAGGTCGGCGCCCCGCTTCACCGTCAGGGCATGAACTGTAATATTTTCCGGATCCAACCGGATCGCCCGCTCAAGGCTTTGGCAAAACCCGTCGAAATCGTCCCCGGGAAGGCCGGCGATCAAATCCATGTTAATGGAAGAAAATCCCATTTCTCTGGCGAGAAAAAACGCTTCCTCGACCTGTGCTGCCGTGTGCTGCCGTCCGATGCGTTTCAAAACATCATCCCGAAAAGTCTGCGGATTGATGCTGATCCTTGTGGCGCCGCTTTGGCGGATCACCGAAAGCATTTCTTTGGTTACCGTGTCCGCTCTCCCCGCTTCGATGGTATATTCTATGGCGTCGGAGAGGGGAAATGCTTCCTTTATTGCATCGGTAATGGATCTTAATATATCCGGAGAAACAGCGGTAGGGGTACCGCCTCCCATATAGACCGATTGAAGGGACAGACCGTTTTTTCGAGCGATTTCAGCTGTAAAGTATATTTCCTTTACAAGATGCTCAGCGTATGCCGGAATGCCGTCCCGGTTTTTCTTCAAGGCTGTCGCCTGAGAAACGAAGGAACAATAACTGCACCGGGTAGGACAGTATGGAATGGAAATGTAAAGGCTGTATCCCAAAGGCTTGACCGACTGGATAACAGGCTGTTGGGCGTCCATCGTTTCAAGGCAAAGGTCGATCTTTTCCTGGTTTGCCATCCATTCCTTTGAAAACTCTTTTCCCACTTCCTCCCGGCTCTGACCCTGCTGGATCCGTGAAGTTAAAAGCTTTACAGGTCTGACGCCGGTAATAACACCCCATGCCGGATGGATCCCCGTCATATCTTCCAAAAGGGAAAACAAAAGCCGGCATAACGTCATCTCCTGTTCCCCTTTACCGGGAGAAAGAGAAAGAGGGCGGTTTCCCGTCTCCTCTTTTCCCTGAAAGGAAACCGTCACCCTCGCTTTACCTTCGCCGATCTCGGTAAGGATGTAGTCCCCCTCCGGTGAGCCCTCGGTCAAATAGGAAAAATGACTGAAGGGAAAAAAGAGGCGAACAATATTTTCGATCTCATAGCGAAAAGAATGTCCCAATAAAAAAACCGTCATTTATACCTCCAAAAAGGGGTTTTGCCGCTTTTCCCGCCCCAGCGTCGTCTCTGCACCGTGACCGGGAAAAACCAAAAGAGAATCCGGAAGGGCTTTTAACTTTTCCAAAGAGTAAAACAGTTCACTGCTGTCTCCCCCGTACAGATCCGTGCGCCCTACGCTGCCCCGAAAAAGGGTATCGCCGGTAAAAAGGGAGTTTTCCACCAAAAAACAGCATGACCCCTCGGTGTGCCCCGGCGTCGGGATCACCTGGATCTCCTTGCCGGCAAAGGAAACAAACGCGGCAAGGGCTTCCCCTCTTACTACCGTGATCCCCCTTCCGCTTAACGATAAAGAACCGTTTTTTTGAGGATCCGAAAGCATAGGAAGGTCAGCCTTGGAAATGAGCACCGGCACATCGGGAAATGCGTCAGTCAGCGCTTCGATCCCCCCGATATGGTCAAAATGGCCATGGGTCAAAAGAATCGTTTCAAGCGTCACATTCTCCTTTTGGATCTCCCAAAGGATCCGCTCCCCGTCTCCGCCGGGATCGATCACCAGTCCTTTTCCTTCCTCGATCAAAAGATAGCAGTTGGTGCCAATCGGTCCGGTAGTCAGACAAACCGTTTTCATTTTCCCATCTCCTTGGTATCCATTAAAATGGTAACCGGGCCGTCCGCCACCATAGAGATTTCCATATGGGCGCCGAAAACGCCAGTCTCGGTGGGGATGCCCTGGGCTTTCAGGCTTTCCACATAGCGAAGATACAGATCCTCCGCCAAGGGCGGCTTTGCCGCGGCGATAAAGGAAGGGCGGTTGCCTTTTTTGGCGTCACCGCCCAAGGTAAAGTTGGAAACCACCAACGCGCTTGCGCCTGTATCCTTTAAAGAAAGATTCATTTTTCCATCCGGATCGGTAAAGATCCGAAGGCCGGCCGTTTTGGCGGCGAGATAATCCGCCTGGATTTCGGTATCCCCTTCCATCACGCCGCAAAGGACCAAAAAGCCCTGTTCGATGGCGCCGGACAGTACCCCGTCCGCCACCACCGACGCGTTTTTTACCCGCTGAATCACTAATTTCATACATTCCTACTTTCCGGAGCGCTCCACCGAAATAATGCTTCGGATCTTGGAGAGCTTTTCAATAATGGTCTCCAGATGCTCCTTGCCCTGGGTGCTGATGGTAATAAAAATTTCGCTGGTCCCGTTTTTCAGATCCTTGCCGCTGAATTCATGGATGGGCACACGCATATTGGACAGTGCGACGCTGATATCCGCTACCAACCCATCCCGGCTATGAGCGAGAATGTTTAAGGTAGAACGGAAATTGACCGCGTCGGTTGCGGTCCAGTGGACATGAATCCATCGCCCCTGCTGCTCAGGATCTTTCATAGAATTGATCACATTGACACAGTCCTGCTTATGGATCGAAACACCGTATCCCCGCGTAATGAAGCCAATGATATCATCCCCGGGAAGAGGATTACAGCATTGCGCAAATTTCACAAGACAGTTATCGATGCCCTCTACCTCAACGCCGCTCTTGTTGCGCTTTTGAGGCTGTACCACCGGCACGATCGCGGGTTCGGTAGCTGGCTTGGTATTCATCAGCCTTGTATATTCGTCCTTGATCCTCGGGATCAGCCGGGAAAGAAGGATGCCGCCGTAGCCAATCGCGGCGTAAAAATCATCAAGGGTATCTTTATGGTGCTTCTTTAAGAGACCTTCCATAAAGCTTTCATACTCATCTTCGCTGTCAAAATGGATCAGATTGCGCTTAAATTCCCGCTCCAGCTCCGCCTTGCCTTCGGCGATATTTTCTTCCCGCCGCTCCTTTTTAAACCAGCTTCGGATCTTATTTCTGGCTTCGCTGGTCTTGGCGATTTGAAGCCAGCCCCGGTTGGGAGCGGCATTGGCGGATTTGGAGGTCATAATCTCGACGATCTCGCCGGTTTTGACCTGGTAATCCAACGGAACGATCCGTCCGTTGACTTTGGCGCCGATCATCCGATTGCCTACGGCGCTGTGGATCGCGTAAGCGAAATCCACGATGGTGGAACCGTTGGGAAGACTTTTGACATCCCCTTTGGGGGTGTAAACAAAAACATCGTCGGCGGAAAGGTCGGTCTTGATATTCTTAACGATATCCTCGGCGCCTTCCGCGTCCTGCTGGGATTCAATGATCTGTCTGACCCAGGCCAGGCGCTCTTCCAGCTTATCCTTGCGCTGGATCCCCGCTTTGTATTTCCAGTGCGCGGCGATACCGTATTCCGCCGTATAATGCATTTCCCATGTCCGGATCTGGATCTCAAAGGGGATCCCCTCTTTGTCGATGACCGTGGTGTGAAGGGATTGGTACATATTCGCCTTGGGGGTCGAAATATAGTCCTTAAACCGGTTGGGAAGAGGATGAAACATTTCGTGAATGATCCCTAAGATATTGTAGCACTCGATATCGGTATTGACGATGATCCGCATCGCATACAGGTCGAAGATCTCTTCAAAATCCTTGCCGCCCATATACACCTTGCGGTAGATGCCGTAAATGCTTTTGACCCGGCCATAAATATGAGGCTCAATGCCGTACTCTCTGAGACGTCCGGCCACCCGGTCTTGCATCTCCTGCAAAAACCGGACCCGGTCCTCCTTTTCGAGCTGAAGCTTATCCTCGATCTCCTGATACCCGACGGGATCCAGAAACTTTAAGGAAAGATCCTCCAGTTCCTCTTTGATGGCGCTGATCCCTAACCGGTGAGCGATAGGAGCGTAAATCTCCATCGTCTCCAAAGATTTTTCCCGTTGCTTTTCCGGCGTTTGGTAGCTCATCGTCCGCATATTGTGGAGCCGGTCGGCAAGCTTGATGATAATGACCCGTACATCCTCGCACATCGCCAAAAGCATTTTTCTTACGTTTTCTGACTGCTGTTCTTCCTTGGTAAACAAGGGAAGCTGCGTCAGTTTCGTGACACCGGCCACCATAACCGCCGTATCCTTGCCAAACTGCTTTTCGATCGCCTCGATGGGGGTTTTGGTGTCCTCCACCACGTCATGCATCAGCGCGGCGCATAAGCAATCGCTGTCCATCCCCAGATCCACCAGGATCATTGCCACCGCAATGGGATGGATGATATAGGGTTCCCCGCTTTTTCTGGTTTGACCGGCGTGGGCGGTGTCTGCCAGACGGTAGGCGTCTTCGATTTTTTCCAGGTTGTAGTTTCGTCCGCTGTCTTTTAGCTTTTTCAATAGTTCTTCATGTAGTTCCTGTACCTGTGTCACACCTTACCCCTCCTTTATGAAAAGAAGCCGGCGGTAAACGGGAGAATCCTCCACTGCCACTTTTCCGTTTACCGGCAGCAGTTCAATTTTTTCCAGATCTCCTGACAGACGGATCAGCGCCGCGTCAGCTAATATATCCAGTGCCAACCGGTATTTGCAGTAATTCCAGCTGGACAAAAAGGATGCAAGATAAAAAGAAGCCACCGAAAGCGGTAAAGGCGAAACCTTTTTCAAATACCGGTAAAAAGTTCGAAGCTCCTCGACAGAGGGTACCGCCAAACCGGCGATCTTAGGTTCCACCGTTTCTCCCCGGCGAAGCTTGCCGTAGTAATAATCCGCGTTGAGGATCTTTTTCTCCGAAAAGCCGCTGGGACGAATATCCTTAAGCTTCACGGCAATCGACACATTCCCCCGAAAGGTATTAAGCTCCAAATTGGCGAGAATATCCACCCGGTCTCCAACCGCGTAAGGAAACTGCTCCAGCGCCATCTTAAAGTACAGTACAAAAATACTGCTGCCTTCTAAATTCACTTTGATCTTCAAATGGCGGTTTTCCGACAAAGGGATCAGCTCTTCGATGCGGCCGTTTTGAAGGAGAAAAACCGGAAGCGGATTTCCTTCCCCAAAAGGCTCCAGACGGTCTAACTCCGATACCGCCGCCACGCTGATATCCGAGGCATGAAGGATCTTGTCGATCCGGTAAGAGGGAGCCGGCATCCGGTCAAAAGCTTCTTTCGCGTATTCGTTGATCCGCTCCCGGAAAGCGGGAATGTATTCGGTCTTGATGGTAAGTCCCGCCGCCATAGTGTGGCCGCCGTATTTTTCCAAAAGGTCATCACAAGCGCAAAGCGCTTTGTAAAGAGAGAAGAATTCAACGCTCCGTCCGCTTCCCACCGCCGTATCTCCGTCCACCGACAAAAGAATGTTGGGTTTGCCATAAAGGGAAACTAACCTTGCGGAAACGATCCCAACGACACCGTGGTTCACCCCTTCCACAGGGATCACCAAAACCCGATCCAAAAGGATCTCGGGGTGCGCCTCCAGCACAGCCTGCACGGCGGAAAAAATAATCTCCTCTTCGTTTTTTCGCCTGCGGTTATGCTCCTCGATCTCTTTGGCGAGAAGAGCTGCCTCTTCTTCATCCTCGGACAGAAGAAGCCGCGCCGCAAGCTTTGCGCTTCCCATCCGCCCCGCCGCATTGATTCGGGGAACGATACCGAAAGCGGCGCGCTGAGCGGTCATTTTCCGATCCTGGATCCCCGCTTCCTTCAACAAAGCGGAAAGTCCAAAATTGTCCGTCTTTGAAAGAAACGCCAGCCCTCGCTGTACGATCCGGCGGTTTTCTCCCTGCAACGGCACAACATCCCCTACCGTGGCGATCGCCGCAAGGGATCCGAAAGCCTCGAATGCACTCTCATAATCTCCGCCCTCCATCGCCGCAATGAGCTTAAAGGCAACGCCGGCACCGCAAAGGTCCTTGCTTTCGCCATGATATTCCGTCCGATGGGGATTTACTACCGCACAGGCGTCGGGAAGGCGGTCTCCGATTTGATGGTGATCAGTAACGATAACCGAAAGATTTCGTTCTTTCGCATAGGAAACCTCCTGGAAAGCGGAAATGCCATTGTCGACGGTAATCAAGAGGGTGACACCCATGTTGCAAAAATCGTCTATGACCGATGGATTCAAGCCATATCCTTCTTCATCCCGCTCCGGAAGACGGTACACCACATCGGCTCCCATAGACTGAAGATAAGAATAAAGGATCACCGTCGCAACCACACCGTCGCAGTCATAATCCCCGTAGATCCCGATCCGCTCTCCTTCGTCAATGGCCTTCTCGATCAGGCGGACACTCTTTTCCATATCCGGAAGCGCAAAGGGATCCTCGAGCGCTTCTTCGTTCGAAAAAAGCTCCAAAGCCTTCCAGGGAAGCGTTCCTCTCGCCGCCAGAATGTCGGCGGAAAAAGGGGAAAGTCCGTATTCAGTTTGCATCTCCCGACTGTCTTCAGGATCAAATTCCGGATAGATCCACCGATAGAATACCATAGGCTGTCCTCGCTTGTAATACACATGGATTATAAAATGATATTATAGCATTTCCTCTTTTATTTTTCAATATCTCCTATAAAAAAAGAAGGGCCAAACCGGCTGAAGTACGGGGTTTTTCCCTTTTTTCACAGATCAAAAGGACCTGCCGCCTTTCAAAGGCGGCAAATCCCTTCCCCATAGTTTTGGTTTCGCCGTATTGGAATTACAGCATCGCCCCGTCGGCGCCGAGGCGGTATCCATCCATTGTGGTGAGAAAAGCCATACCTCCCCAGTCTTTCAGGTAATACTATGTACCCTGGTACTCTTTCCAACCGCAGTTATTTTTGGCTCTTTGCTGTACGTCAAACGAATACACCACCTGTGCAAACACGTCCCCCACATAAAGTGTCCCGTCGTCCAGCCAAAGGCCCCGGGGAGAAACCGGATAGGTATTATTTTCCCCCGAAATACTCAATGTGGTAACGATATGATTCTGGATCATCCGCACCGCGCCGTTTCCGGTATCCGCGACATAAACCGTCTGATCCTCATCGACAAAGATCCCCTGAGGGCTGGAAAAAAGAGCGTTTTCCGCATATCCGTCCAGATACCCTCCGCAATAAGCATCTTCTCCTGTCAAAGACGCCCCTGCTACCAGTGCCACCTGGCCGTCTGCAATGGCTACAATACGATGGTTTCCCGAATCCGCTACGTAAAGTACACCGTCAGACCAGTAAAGCCCGGTGGGTTGGGAAAATTGGACTTCGCTCAATGCGCCCAGTGCATTTCCTTCCTCTCCGCCGGCATAAGTAGTGGCCCTTCCTGAGGGACTTACCGCACGAATGACATGATTGCCTGTATCCGTAATATATACCGTAGAATCATCGCCTACTGCGATCCCGGCGGGAGAATCCAGCAAAGCCCGGCTGTTTTCTCCGTCCTGGTAGCCGGCCTTTCCATTTCCCGCAAAGGTATACACCTTTTTCGTCCGCAAATCCAGGCAGCGCACTGCGTGGTTCCCCCGATCCGAGATCAAAAAGCCGTTTTGATAAGATACGATAGCGAAAGGCTCCAAAAAAGCCGCATTTTCCAGGGAACCGTCCACGTATCCTCCTGAAATCTGACCAGCCAGCCGCTTCGTTTTCCGTCTTCCATTTGAAAGACGCTGTTTTGTGTGCTGTCTACCGCGTAGAAAACGCCGTCCTTTTCCACTATCCCGGAGGCACCAAGAAAGAAAGCCGCTTCCTCCTGCGCCGCGTTAGCCTTAGCCGGCCACATTGCCAGCAGCATCACCGGCAAAAGAACTATGGCGAGCTTTTTCATCATACAAAATCCCCCTTTCCCCTATTTCGAAAGTCCATCCAGCAAAAAGATCTCCATTTTCTGAGCTTTGCCTTTCAGAGCAATGCCGTCTCCGAGAGAGGTCGTTTGGATCCGCATTCTCCGGCTCAAAATCGGTAGCAGAAACCACCGAAACCCCGCCTCGGGACAGCTTGTAAATCGTGCTGCCGCCGGGATGCGCAGAATCTATGGCATCCACCCGCACATCCTCCAGCATAAAGGTATCCAAAACATCGTAAAAGGAAGGCTTTGCCTTCATG
>CALWZB010000023.1 GCA_944385915.1 uncultured Clostridia bacterium
GCGCATATCGCCGGCGGCAAACACCTTTTCCACATTGGTTTGATATCCGTTTCCTCCGGTTTTTACATTCTGACGCTCTGTAAGCTCTACGCCAAAGCTTTTGGCGACCTTACTTTCCGCGCCCAAAAATCCCGCAGCGATCAGCACCAGATCCACCGGGATCTCTTTTTCGCTTCCCGGAATTTCGGTCATCACAGTCCGTCCCGTTTTCTCATCCTTTTTGGGCTCAAGAGAAACGAGAACCGCGCCGCAAACCTCGCCTTTCTCATTCTTTCGAAATTCCTTGACGGTGGTTTGGTAAAGTCTCGGATCCTTCCCGAAAACAGCGGCTGCTTCCTCCTGGCCGTAATCGGTTTTTAGCACCCTTGGCCACTCCGGCCAGGGATTGCTCTCCGTCCGGCTTTCGGGCGGGGATGGCATCATCTCCAGCTGCAGCACCGATCTGGCTTTATGGCGGACTACCGTCCCCACACAGTCGTTTCCGGTATCCCCGCCGCCAATGACCAGCACATCCTTCCCTTTGGCGTTATAAAACTTTTTGTCCATAAAATCGGAATTCAAAAGGCTTTTGGTCACGCTTTTGAGATAATCCACCGCGAAAAAGATATTAGCACTGTCCCGGCCGGGGACCGAAATGTCCCGGGGGACCGAAGCGCCGCAGGCCAAAATGACACTGTCATATTCCGCCAACAGCTTTTTGGCGTCCTTTGCCGTGGCGATCTCGGTGGAGGTGCGGAAAACAACGCCTTCCTCCTCCATTAAACGGATCCGCCGTTCTACGATCCCCTTTTCCAGCTTCATATTGGGGATCCCGTACATTAAAAGCCCGCCGGGACGGTCTTCTCTTTCATAAACGGTGACGCTGTGACCCCGCCGATTGAGTAAATCGGCCGCAGCCAACCCCGAAGGGCCGGAGCCGATCACCGCTACTTTTTTCCCTGTCCGAACCTTGGGGATTCTCGGCTGCATCCATCCTTTTTCAAACGCGTTTTCAATGATGGCATACTCGTTCTCCCGAACGGAGACCGGCGCGCCGATCAAATTGCAGGTGCATGCCGCCTCGCAAAGAGCGGGGCAGACGCGGGATGTAAACTCGGGAAAACTGTTGGTTTTCAAAAGCCGAACCGCCGCGTCCTCCTCTTGCTCCAAATATAATAACTCATTCCACTCGGGAACCAGATTGTTTAACGGACAGCCGGAAGCGCTTCCGTTGAGCTCCAAGCCGTACTGGCAAAAAGGAACGCCGCAATCCATACAACGGGCAGCTTGCTCTTTTCGCTCTTCATGGCTTAAGGGCCGATGAAACTCATTAAAATGGGTAATCCGCTCCAAAGGTTCTTCCGCCGGATTTTGTACCCGCACATACTCCATAAAACCAGTTGGTTTTGCCATATTCCTCTCCTCCTCTACTTCGCGGCATTGGCGTAAAACGCCTTAATTTGGGCTTCCTCTTCGTCAAAGCCCTTCTCCCGCATGGCCGCGATGGTCTCCATCATGCGCTTGTAATCTCTGGGGACAATTTTTTTGAACCGAGGGACCTTTTCCTCGAAATGATCCAAAATGTCCTTCCCCTTGGGAGAACCGGTGGCAAGAACGTGTTCTTGAAGCATAGTTTTCAGTTCATTCACATCATGGTCGTTCAACGTCTCGGTCACAATAAGCTCTTTGTTCAGCCGCAGATACAGGTCGTTGTCCTCATCCAATACGTAGGCGATACCGCCGCTCATACCGGCCGCGAAGTTTTTGCCGGTTTTTCCTAAAACCGCGACCCGTCCGCCGGTCATATATTCGCATCCATGATCGCCAACACCTTCTACCACCGCTGTGGCGCCGGAGTTACGAACGCAAAACCGCTCCCCGGCAACGCCGTTGATAAAGGCTTTTCCGGAGGTAGCTCCGTAAAGCGCTACATTACCTACGATAATGTTCTCTTCCGGACGGAACGCGATTCCCTTCGGAGGACGAACAATAATTTTTCCGCCGGAAAGCCCTTTTCCGATATAGTCGTTGCTGTCGCCGCAAAGATCCAGCGTCAGACCCTTTGGGATAAACGCGCCGAAGGATTGGCCGCCGCTGCCGTTGCAGTGGATCACAAAACGATCCTCCGGAAGGTTTGGACCGCATGTTCTGGTGATCTCCGACCCTAAAATGGTGCCGAAGGTGCGGTCGACATTGGTGACCGAAACCGTGAGCTCCTGGGTCTTTTCCGTGGAGGAAAGATTCAATTTCGGAATCAGCATCCGCTCGTCCACTGTAGTGTCCAGCTTAAAGTCATACTGATCCTTGGGGTTGCAGCGAAGATCGGTACCCGCCGCCGCCTCGGGACGATAGAGGATAGCGGAAAGGTCTACGAAATTTTTGGCAGCCAGCGGAGAGGCCTGTAAGAAGTCGGTCCGTCCTACCATTTCGTCGATGGTGTGAACGCCAAGCTTCGCCATATATTCTCTTAACTCTTCCGCAATGAACAGCATAAAGTTTTCCACATATTCGGGTTTGCCTTTGAAGTTCTTGCGCAGCTCCTGATTCTGGGTTGCAATGCCCATGGGACAGGTATCCAGGTTGCACACCCGCATCATCACGCACCCCATGGCCACCAACGGCGCCGTGGCAAAGCCAAATTCCTCGGCGCCGAGAAGGGCCGCAATCGCCACATCCCGTCCGGTCATCAGCTTACCGTCCGCTTCTACCCGTACCTTTCCCCGAAGGCCGTTTTGGATCAACGTCTGGTGGGTTTCCGATAATCCTAACTCCCAGGGAAGGCCCGCATGGTAAATGGAAGAAAGGGGAGCCGCACCGGTACCGCCGTCGTAGCCGGAAATCAAAACTACCGCGGCTCCCGCTTTGGCAACGCCTGCCGCTACCGTTCCTACGCCAGCTTCCGACACCAGCTTTACCGAGATCCGGGCATTTTTGTTGGCATTCTTCAAATCGTAGATCAGCTGCGCCAAATCTTCGATAGAGTAAATATCGTGGTGAGGCGGAGGAGAGATGAGCGATACGCCGGGGGTAGAGTGACGGGTCTTGGCGATCCAGGGATACACCTTCCCGCCGGGGAGATGTCCCCCTTCTCCGGGCTTCGCCCCCTGCGCCATCTTGATTTGGATCTCTTTGGCGGAAACCAGATATTCGGATGTGACGCCAAACCGTCCCGACGCCACCTGCTTAATGGCGGAGGAACGATCCAATCCATCGGGGCCGATCTGGTACCGCTCGGCGCTCTCGCCGCCTTCTCCACTGTTGGATTTTCCCTGTAACCGGTTCATGGCGATCGCTAACGTTTCATGGGCCTCTTTGGAAATGGAGCCGTAAGACATCGCTCCCGTTTTAAACCGCTTTACAATCTCACTCGCGGGCTCTACCTCTTCCAACGGAATTCCCTTTTCAGGGAACCGAAATTCCATCATTCCCCGAAGCAAAATTCCCTTTTCTTCTTCCTCCACAGCGGCGGAATACTCTTTAAACAGGGCGTAATCTCCCTTTTTAGTGGCTTCCTGGAGCAGATGGATGGTTTTGGGGTTATATAAATGCTCCTGCTGGCGGCTGCGGAAGCGGTGGCTTCCAAGACTGTCCAGCGTCAGGTCGGAGGCAAGACCCAACGGATCAAAGGCCAAGGTATGCCGGGCGTCTACCTGCCGCTCCAGGTCTTTCATGGTCATACCGCCAATCCGGCTCACTGTTCCGGTAAAATAGGTATCCACAATCTCTTTGGACAGACCAATCGCCTCAAAAATCTTCGCGCCCTGATAGGACTGGATGGTGGAAATACCCATTTTCGACGCAATTTTTACAATGCCATGCAAAACGGCCGCGTTATAATCATCCACAGCGGCGTAAGCGTCCTTGTCCAAAACGCCGTCCTCCACCATCTGAACAATGGTTTCCTGGGCAAGATAGGGGTTGACGGCGCACGCGCCGTAGCCCAACAGCGCCGCAAAGTGATGAACCTCTCTCGGTTCGGCGCTCTCCACGATCATCGCTAACGCCGTCCGCTTTTTGGTGCGGACTAAATACTGTTGCAGCGCGGAAACAGCGAGAAGGGACGGGATCGCCACATGGTTTTCATCCACTCCCCGGTCGGAAAGGATCAAAATGTTGGCGCCCTGCTGATACGCCCGGTCCACCGCTACAAAGAGCCGCTCCACCGCGCGGGTTAACGAAGTGTTCTTATAATATAAAATAGAAACCGTCTCTACCTTAAAGCCCTTCACATCCATACTCTTGATCTTCAACAGGTCGGTGTTGGTCAAAATGGGATTTTTAATCCGAAGGACTTTACAGTTTTCCGCTTTCTCCGACAGAAGGTTTCCATCCTCGCCAATATAGACGGTGGTAGAAGTTACCACTTCTTCCCGAATGGCGTCAAAGGGAGGGTTGGTGACCTGAGCAAAGCGCTGCTTAAAGAAGTTGAAGAGGGATTGCTTTCCCTTAGACAGCACCGCCAACGGAGTGTCCACACCCATCGCCGAAACCGGGTCGGCGCCCGTTTTCGCCATGGGAAGGATGGAGCCTTTGTAATCCTCGTAGCTGTAGCCAAAAGCCTTTTGCAGCCGGGAAAGGGTCTTCCGATCGTACTTTTCCGGACGGTGGTTGGGAATATGAAGCGACGATAATTTAATCAGGTTCCCATCCAACCACTCGCCGTAAGGATTGCGTCTGGCATAGGTCTCCTTTAACACCTCGTCGTCAATCAGCTCGCCTTTAACCGTATCCACCAAAAGCATCTTACCGGGACGAAGCCGATCTTTCTTCAAAATCTTTTCCGGCGGGAAATCCAAAACGCCCACCTCGGAAGAAAGCACCAACTGCCCGTCGGTGGTGATATAGTAACGGGAAGGCCGCAAGCCGTTACGGTCCAACGTCGCGCCCACGATGTCGCCGTCGCTGAACAAAATGGCCGCCGGGCCGTCCCAGGGTTCCATCATGGTAGAGTAGTACTGGTAAAAATCCCGTTTGGACTGGCTCATATTCGGGTCATTTTCCCACGGCTCCGGAATCATAATCATAACCGCCAAAGGCAGGGGCAACCCGCCCATGGTCAAAAATTCCAAAGCGTTATCCATCATGGACGAGTCGGAACCATCCTCATTGACCGCGGGGAGGATCTTGTGGAACTGATCCCGAAGGAGATCCGAATCCAGCGTCTCTTCCCGCGCCAGCATCTTATCTACGTTGCCGCGAATGGTGTTGATCTCGCCGTTATGTACAATCAGCCGGTTGGGGTGCGCCCGCTCCCAGCTGGGGTTGGTGTTAGTGGAAAAACGAGAGTGAACGATGGCGATGGCGGACTGGTAATCCGGACTTTGGAGGTCTTTAAAAAAGCTCCGAAGCTGTTTTACCAAAAACATGCCCTTATAAACGACGGTACGGCTGGACAGGGAAACGACGTAGCTGTCGTCGTTGGATTGCTCAAAAACCCGGCGCGCGATGTATAACCGGCGGTCAAAGTCCAACCCCTGCTTTGCGTCAGAGGGACGCCGGATAAAGCATTGCATAATATAAGGCATACAGGCGAGCGCTCTCGGCCCGAGCACCTCGGGAGCGATAGGAACTTCTCTCCAGCCTAAAAAATCAAGACCTTCCTTTTCAAGAATGATCTCAAACATCTTTTTGGCCTGATTCCTCGCCAATTCATTTTGAGGAAAGAAGAACATGCCGACGCCGTAATCCCGCTCCCCCGGGAGATCAATTCCCTCTTCTTTTGCCGCTTTATAAAAAAAGCGATGAGAGATTTGCAGCATAATTCCAACACCGTCGCCGGTTTTCCCTTCTCCGTCTTTTCCGGCCCGATGTTCCAGATTTTCCACAATATGCAAGGCATTTTCTACCGTAGCATGGGTCTTTTCCCCTTTGATGTTGACGACTGCGCCGATTCCGCAGTTGTCATGCTCATACTCTTTCCGGTAAAGTCCTTGGTTTGTTTGAAAAACCGGACAAGCCGCCTGAAATTTCATGGTTTCTTCCTCCAATTCGGCGTTGATGCAACGCTGACTCCAAAAAAATAACAAGGGCGCGCTTAAAGATTTCTCTTTAAGAACGCCCTTGTTCTTGCAATTTATTATACCGATTCCTGCAAAAAAAATCAACTGGTTTTTCCGCCGATTTCTCTCCTAAGATAGAAAGGCGAATTGGTAAACATTCATAAAGATGTGGCAGTATTACCAAAACAACATTCGAAGAAAAGCTTCTAACCGCCTTTCGCCCCAGCTTGCCACTGCCTCTTTTTGGGATAATCCATAGGCAAAAAGACGGACCCATCTGGGAGAAAGAGCAGGATTTTCCGTCACCGGCTGCACGATCTCATACAAAGCGTCGGAAAGGATCCGGGAAAGTTCCTCTTGTTGCGCCGATCCGTCGGTAAATTCCGCCGTTGTTCCGCCCAGGGCTTCTACTGCGGGATGAAGCTTTAATTCGGTGCGGTAATAGGCAAGCACCATAAAGATCCCAGTCCAAAGCACCGTTAAGGATATAAAAAAGGATAAAAACCAAAGCCGAAAACTTTGTTTAACTTCCTGTCTCATTTTTTTCCATCTCCTCTTTGAGGAGTTTTCCCAGCGCGCGTCCCAATATACGTCCGCTCAGCGTCGCCTGCTCCAAGGTGTTTCCGTGACCGCCCACCTCTACTAAAAGGGAGCCGGTAGTGAGATCCTGGTTATATTTTCGGTAATCGAATAAAACGGGGCGGGTGATCCCCTCCGCTTCCTTTTCCAGCGCCACCTGGAGACTGGCGGCAAATCCAAGATTTTTTAGGTATTCGGGGACATCGTCACATCCGCTGATGATCATCAGCTGCGCAGCCGTCCCTTCTTCGGTCTCGATCACCGGCGCCACCACCGTATCTCCTGAAATAATGGCGTCCCGATGGATATCCAGCACCACACAGATGGATGGATACATTTCAAGATACTGCTGTACGGTGACCCGGGAACGATCGTAGGAACCATTATAGGAGGGGTAATCGTGCTGAGTGGTATCATGGATCACCTCGATCCCTTCCGCGCGAAGCGTCTCCGCCAAAGCTTCTCCGACTGCTACCATATTTTCCTCATTATTGGTGGAACGCGTCTTCGCCGTTGTATCGTAATAATCCCCGGTGTAAGGCATATAGCATTCGGTGGTGTGGGTGTGCATAATCAGCACCTGAGGGCCTTCGGTCCCAACGGTAAAATCGATCCCCGCCAAAGCGGCTTCTTTGACTTCATCCGCGGAAAGAGAAGTACAGTTTTTAATGTACCCTTTTTCCAGCGGAACATAAATACTGGTAGTGCCCGCCGTATAAGTCTTATGGACCAAAACCGCCTTGTTTTCCTCATCGATCTCCGGCTCAAAAACGGTTTGTTCCGATACCGCTTCTTCTAAAGGCGGCTGGGGGTATGGCTCTTCTTCCGGCTTGGAGGCGGTATTTTCTTCTTCGCTTACCGGTTCACTGAAGGAAACAGACTCTTGTAGATCTTCGGTTTCTTCCTCCAATAAAAGCTCTACCGCCCGATTGAAAAGCCTTGTCCCTCCCTCGGGCAGCGACATACTTCCAAAAAACACCGCCAAATCTCCGAATAGAGATACTGTCAGCAGCAAAACCGCCAAATAACTGCAAAAACGGATTTTTTCTTTTCCCGGAAGGCGAAAAGAAAAGCTCCTTCGAATCTTTCTCCGCATAACGTCCTCCTTTTTCATCGATTCATGCTATGCGGCAAAAAAGGAAAAAAGACCCTTGACAAATAAAGAAAAAGTGGTATATTAAAACTGTCTCATATGAAACAGTTTTTGGAGGCGTCTATGGAAAGCGAATCCCATGTTCCTTTTGAGGACGCGGTAAAGCATTGTCCTCTCCTTTCAAAAACCCGCCGGCACGCCGCCTTTTCCCTTCTTCTTGAAAACGGGACGGTCCTTTCCTTTGAAAAGGGACGGCTTTTGACCGAATATCGGGAAAAGCTGGGCATTCTACTGTCGGGGGAACTCCTCGTAAAAAATCATAGCGGCGTTTTGCTCAACCGGCTGACACCGGGAAGCCTGTTTGGGGTCTCTACCCTCTTTTGCGAAAACACTTCCCATGTCACCGATATCTTCGCCGCGAAAAAAAGCGAGGTCCTTTTGATCTGTGAGGATGCGCTCACCGGGATCCTAACGGAAAATCCGGATCTGTTTCGGAATTATATCGGTTTTTTGACCGATCGGATCCGCTTTTTAAACCGGAAGATCGACCTGTTTTCCGCCAGTACCGCCGAGCAGAAGCTTCTCGTCTATCTTCGCCACGAACGAAAGGAAGAAAACGGCGCCTTTACGGTTACCCTTCCTTCTATGGCGAAGCTGGCGTCCCTTTTAGGGATAGGGAGAGCCTCCCTTTACCGGGCGGCGGAGGCACTGGAGGAACAAGGGTGGATCCGAAGGGAATCCTCCAAAAAATGGATCGTAAACACTGTAGAAAGAAATGAGGAAGAAGTATGAAGAAAGTTTTATCGGTACTGTTGGCGTCGCTGATGATGGTCACTATGATGGTCTCCTGCGGTGACGACAATCAAAGCTCGCAAAATTCCAGCTCCTCGCAAAGCAGCGTAGAGCAAAGCTCCGATACGGAAAGCGGAGAATCCTCCGAGGATTCTTCTGCGGAAGCGTCCATCCCCGAAAAGACCGACGCGACGATGAACATCGCTGTTTTGAAAGGGCCCACCGGCTTAGGCGCCCTGGAGCTGATGCAAAAAGACGAAGAGGGAACCTCTTTAGTCGACTATAACTTCACCATTGTTGGCCAGCCCGACGAGATCGTCTCCAAAATCGCTACCGGCGAACTGGATGTAGCGGCGGTCCCTTCCAATCTGGCGTCTACTTTGTATCATAAAACCGACGGCGGCGTGCAGATGCTGGCGGTAAATACTCTGGGTGTTTTGTACCTGGTGACCAAAAATGTGGAGATCACCTCCATGGATCAGCTTGAGGGGATGAACATCATTTCCAGCGGCCAGAACTCTACCTCCCAGTATGTTTTGGAATACCTTCTCGCCGAAGCGGGACTGACGGTAGGGGAAGATGTTACGGTAGAGTATAAATCGGAACACGCCGAAGCGGTAAGCACCTTGGCGGCTATGGATTCCGGTGTTGCTGTTTTGCCCCAGCCCTTTGTCACCACCGCTGCCACCCAGAATCCGGATATCCAGGTCGCTTTGGATCTGAGCGCGGAGTGGGAGCGTCTCACCGAAAGCAAGCTCACCATGGGCGCCATCATCGCGAGAAAGGATTATATTGAAGCCAATCCTGACGCCATCGAAGCGTTCCTTTATGAGTATAACCTCTCCACTGCCTACACCAATGAAAATCCGGCGGACGCGGCTGTCCTTTCGGAAAACTACGACATCATCGCGGCGGCGGTAGCGGAGAAAGCCATCCCCTACTGCAATATCACCTATATCGACGGCGAGGAAATGAAAACGGACATTACCGCTTTCTTAGAGGTGCTTTTGGACATTAACCCCCAATCGATCGGAGGTTCCATCCCTGATGACGACTTCTTCTATTCGAAATAAACGAAAGAAGATCATTGTAAGAACACTTGTCGCGCTGTTTTGGATCGCAGCGTGGCAGGTGCTCTGCCTTTTTTTGGACAATGACCTTTTGATCGCGTCCCCCTTTTCGGTGATCCGGCGCATTTTTGAGCTTCTTTTTGTAGGGGAGTTTTGGGTTTCGGTTTTAAACAGCCTTCTTCGTATTCTGGAAGGATATCTGCTGGGTGCGGTTTTGGGGATTCTCTGCGCCGCGTTGGGCGCCTTGTTCCCCTTTTTTTCCGCCCTTCTTTCCCCTGTAATCACCATCACCAAGACCGCGCCGGTCACTTCCTTTGTGATTTTGGCGCTGGTTTGGATCAAATCTTACAATCTTGCGGTATTTATCTCGTTTCTTATGGTGTTCCCTATGATCTACAGCGGCGTCCGGGAGGGCATCGAAAGCGCCGATCCCAAGCTTTTAGAGGTGGCGAAAGTCTACCATTTCCCGGTGAGGAAGACCCTGCGCCTGATCTACTATCCGGCGATCAAGCCTTTTTTGCTTACCGGTCTTTCCACTGCCATCGGGTTTGGATGGAAAGCGGGGATCACCGGAGAGATCTTCGCGCTTCCCAAGCACGCCATCGGCACCAGACTGTATGAATCCAAAATCTACCTGGAAACCTTAGACGTATTTGCCTGGACCGCAGTAATCATTCTATTAAGCCTTTTGATCGAAAAGCTGATTCGCCTGATGCTGAAACGGATGGGATAGAACATCATGATTACATTAAACCAAATCAGTAAAAGCTATGACGGAAAAAAGGTGCTCCACCGCTTTTCCTGTACCTTTGCCGAAGGAAAAATTACCGCGGTCATGGGACCCTCCGGCATCGGGAAAACCACTTTGTTTTCCCTTTTGCTGGGGCTGATCCAACCGGACGAAGGCACCATTTCCGGACTGGAAGGGAAAAAGATCTCCGTTTTGTTTCAGGAAGACCGTCTTTTCCCTTTTCTGACGGCAAAAGAAAACGCCCTTGTCGCCGGGGAAGGACCGAAGGATTACCTGGCGCTTTTAGGGCTGAAAGATGAGGAAAACGCCCTTCCCTCCGCCCTTTCCGGCGGAATGCAGCGAAGGGTCGCCATGGCGAGAGCGCTCCATTATGACGGTGAGATCTTCCTTTTGGATGAACCGTTCAAGGGGCTGGACCCCAAAACCAAGGAGCAGGCCATGGCGCTGTTTCGAAGCCTGACACCAGAAAAGACTGTGATCTTTATTACTCATGATAAAGAGGAAGCGAAGCTTCTTGCCGATGACATCGTGTATCTCAATGAAGCGGTGGTATTGAAAGATGCCCTTCCTTTCGACCATACCCCTTAAAACAGACAGAAAAAGAGGTCCTTTTAGGACCTCTTTTTCATTACCGGATCTTATCCGGAGCATAAACAATATTGGAAAAACGGCCGTCTTTTCTTTGCATACCCTCTCTTTCCTTTGCCAAAAGGCCTTTTCTGCCTAATACCTCCACCTCGATATGATCGTCCTTCCCCGCCAGAATATCCTCACAGCATAAAAGATTATCGGTGATCGCCGAAGGATCTACCGGCGAAAAGCCATGGAAGGTATAAAAGCGCCGGATCTTTGGCTCCAGCTTTTTTAACTTCTTCATGGTCTCGTAATACTCGGCGACGGTGGTCGAATCGGAAAGGAACAAAAGAGTGTTACTGTTACAGGCATCCCCGGCAAAAAAATCTCCGCTCTCCTCATCGAAAAGGCAGCAGGAGCCTTTGGTGTGACCGGGAGCGGTCACCGTCCGAAAGCACCGGTTTCCCAGATCGAACACCTTACCGTCTTCTAACGGAAGCAGCCGGATCTCCCGCACCGGCACCATCTCTTCAAGAGACGGATTGGCCGCCGCGACAAATCCCGCGCGCCCTTTTGCGGAACTGTGCTCGAAAAACAGATCATGATCCGCGGGATGAAGATACACTTCGTCAAATTCAAAGTCCGCGCCGATATGATCCAGGTGGCCATGGGTGTTGACAACGATCAGAGGAGTCGAATACAGATCCGAAAGAAACGTCTTTAAGCTTCCGTAACCGGTAGTGGTATCGATCAAAAGGGCCTTCTCGGTCCCTTTGACCAGAAAGCAAAGCTCTCCTCCCGATCCATGGATCCGCACGATCCCTTCCCCCAGATCCCAAGCCTTATAATACTTATTTTCTTTCAGCAGCGTTTCACTCATTTTGCCTGCCTCCTTTGGTAAACATCCTCACAAAGCTTTAAGTCCTCCACAGTATTGACGCCCAAAATCTCCTCATCGTCCAGGGTAGTATACGTCCCGATTTTCCCGCCCTTTTGCTGGATGATAGGGGGAACGTCGGTAAGATAGTATTCCTGCTGGGCGTTTTCGTTTTTGATCTCCTTGAGCGCCGAAAACAGATGATCCGAAGAAAAAACATAAAGCCCCACGTTGAGCTCCTTGATCTTCTTTTCCTCTTCGTTACAGTCTTTATATTCCACCACCCGGGAGAAGTTCCCGTCCGCGTCTCGGACGATCCGGCCAAACGAGGTTTCCCTTTGAGAGATCCCGGTAAACAGGGTGCAGTCATTTTGCTCCCGCATATGGGTCTCGACCAGATTTTGATAGCTTTCCTTGGTCATCAGCGGCATATCTCCGCAGCACACCAGCACCGGCCCATGATATTCGGAAAGCAAGGGCTTTGCGGAAAGTACCGCATGCCCGGTGCCAAGCTGCTCCTCCTGCACGGCGTAGGGATATTCGGGAAATGCTTCGATCACCTGTTCCTTTCGGTATCCCACCACCAGGATCACATCCTCCTTAGGAAGAAAAGAAAGGGCATCGGTCACATATCCGAGCAAGGGTTTCCCAAGCATCTCCCGCAGTACCTTCGGGGAAGAAAAGGTCTCCGAAAAAAGGCGTTTTCCCTTCCCTGCTGCCAAAACGATCGCTTTCATAGCTTCGACTCCTTGTTTTTTCTTTTATTGTATCACACCGGAGTCTTTCCGGCAACCATAACCGCTTTTTGTTCCCAAATTCCCTTTTTCCAACGCCAAAGGCAAAGCAGTCCCCGAACGTTTTCATCCAAAATCAAAGCGCACCAAATCCCCACAAGCCCCCATTTTAAAACGACGCCGAAAAGATACCCGCCAGCCACCGAGCAAAGCCAGCCCGCCGCTATCACCATCGCCACCGGGACAACGGTATCCTTTGCCGCCTGTAATGCGCCGATCAAAAGAAGATTAAAGGACCTTCCGAGCTGAACAAACATATCAATAAACAAAAGGGTTTTCCCAAGACGCAAAACCTCTTCGTCCTCTGTAAACAAACGAAGGATCCCATCCGAACAAAGAAAAAGGGTAACGGAAAGGGCGAGAGAGATGAAAAAGGCGGTCTTCATCCCCCGATCCATCAAACGCTTCGCTTCGCCGCACGCTCCGGCGCCAATCGCCCGCCCCACATACACCTGCGACGCCTGCCCCAAACCCTTGGTATAAAGATAAGGAAGCCGCGTCAAAAGGGAAACGTAGATCCTTGCATTGACTGCGGCGATCCCAAAGCCGTTGACCATACTCATGATCAAAACCTGAGTCAGATTATACGAAAAGGTCTCAAGGGTAGGCGGAACGCCCAAAATCAAAAAGTCTTTCATCACAAAAAAAGGAAACGGAGTCAGCCGCTTAAAGGAAAAGGCAAGCCGTTTGGTTTTCCAAAACAAAAAAGCGATACCGCAAAGCCCCAGCAAACGGCTCAAAACGGTAGCAACAGCCGCTCCGGTGACACCGAGAGCGGGAAATCCCAAATGCCCGTGGATCAAAAGGAAATTCATCAGGGTATTCAAAACGTTCATCCCGATGGAAAGAAACATGATTTCTTTCATTTTGGTGTCGCTCTTTAAAAAAGCGGAAAAAAGGAAAAAGAGCGCCTGAAGGAAAACGGTTCCCCCCACCAGAGAAAAATAAGGACGTCCGGCACTTGCCACCGCGGCACCGGTCCCCATCAAGAGAAGCACCGATTCTCCGAACAGCAAGAAGAAAATGCTGAGGGCACATCCAAACAAAAGAGAGAGGACAAAGGTCAAAGGATATGCCGTTTCCTCTAACTCTTGGTCACCGCTTCCCCGATACCGGGAGATCATCACCATCGCCGCCGCCGAAAAGGCGGAGAACACGGTGGTGGTCAAAGCGAGCACCTGATTGACATTTCCCACCGCCGCTACCGCTTCCAAAGAACAGCGGCTGATCATGATCTGATCCAGATTCCCGATCAAAAGCTGTAAAAACAACTCGCAAAACACCGGAAACGCCAAACGGTTTAAAGGATACTGATTTGCTTTGGGAAGCTTTGCTGCCGATTCCATATTGTCTCCTTTCCATACCATGAAATGTCTCACGGTTTCTCAGGCAAACTTCGCCTGAGCTCCTGACTCAAAAAAAGAAAAAATCTCCTTTTTTGGAAAAATTGGCACCTATTTTCCCTTTTCGCCATAAACTATAGCAAAGACCGTAAAACGCGGTAAACATCAAAGGAGGTTTTGTTATGACCGACAATTATAATTTTGGTGGTTCCGGCTTTAAGGAAGCTGTCTGCATCAACACCGGACGGATCTATGACAGCTGCAGCAGCAAAGACTGCCTCGAGGATCTCAGGGTCTATTTCCCCGCCAGCGCCAGCCAGATCATCGATAATGCCAGTTCCCTGCGCTGCCGGAAAGCGGAAGTACTTAACGTATCTCTCGATGTGGAGAGCGTTCCCTTCAACCGGGGCTTTTACTCGGTGGATATGACTTTCTGCTTTCTGATCACCGTAGAAACCACACCGTCTCCCTATACTCCTCCCCTTAGCTGCCGCGGGATCGCTTCCTACAGCAAAAAGGTGATCCTGTACGGTTCCGAGGGCAATGTCAAATCCTTCCGTTCCTGCAGCTGCCCGGATGACTGCGGAAGCGCCAAGCCCACCGCCAGGATCCATGTAGCGGAGCCGGTCTGCTTAGGCATTCGCCTTTGCGACAGTCCCTTGCCCGACGACTGCGACACGCCTTCTTTGTTCCACGGTTTGGAGAAATATTTCGACGAGCCCATTTCCCTTTGCCCCTGCGGCAAAACAGTGTATATCAGCCTCGGTATCTTCTCCATTGTCCAGTTAGAGCGGGAGGTCCAGATGATGATCCCCGTTTACGATTTCAGCATTCCCGACAAAGAGGAGGGCTGCGGCTTTACCGACGATCCCTGCGAGCTGTTCAAAAAGATCAAATTCCCGGTCAACGAGTTCTTCCCTCCCCATCTCAAGGAAATGGAAGAGGAAACCCCCGAAGGTTAGAAACGCTGCCCCCGACGGTACGCCGCCGGGGGTCGTTTTATGCTGTGATCTTCTTTAGCCACCGCACCGAATCCAGGATCCCGTCCAACATGTACTCCGGGGTGCAGCCGTAAAGCTCCGCCACCAATGCGCCGGAATAGCCGTCCTCCTTTAACTTTTGCACCGTCTCCAAAATGGGCATAACACCCTGTCCCGCAGGAGCAGGATAAAATTTCGTCCCTTTTTCGGTCAAAAAAGGACGGTCATCGGGATGAAGAGGAACACGCGCCCGATCCTTGATATGAACGACGGTGATCTTCTCCCGGAAAGTGTCAAAAGCCAAAAGAGGATCTTCTTCATAAACCACAAAATTTCCCGTATCGAAACAGCAGCTCAATCCGTCAATTTTTTGGATAAACCAGTTTAGCCCGTCGATGGAGGAAAAGGGCGCCGCTTTTCCGTCGAAATCCTCCATCCCCACGTCGATCCCCTTTTCTTTTCCGTACGCCACCGCTTTCCTCATCGCCTTCGCCATATGCTCCCTTTGGATCTCAAAGGAAAGGGAAATATCCTCGCGGATCATGCCGGGGACCAGTAAGACATTCCCTGCACCCGCATCCTTGGCAAGATCGATCACATCCCGGTAGCTTTCATCCTCCGGTTCGACGCCGAAACGAAAAAAAGCATGAAGCCCCTCTACCCCGATCCCCAGCCGGGAAAACAGAGGAAGGAGGTCTTCCTTATTGTTTTTTAGATTTTCGTATCCAATATAGATTTTTTCCATCCCCGCGTCCAGCGCCCGTTTCAGCGCCTCTTCCTCGGACAGGCCCAAAGCGATCCGTCCCTCTTTGATGTTCTCATAAAATGCAGCGATTTTCATGTGGTGCCTCCTAACATCAATCGTTAGGGAAATTATACCTTATTTTTCAAGATAAAGTCAAACATTTTTATACAAAAAAGTATTGTGCTTTCTGTTTTTACAAAAAAATATGGCTTTGCTTTGGATTTTTAGTGAACAAATTATTTCGATTTTTCCCCGTAGATATTGCATTTTACCCCTGTTTTCATATACAATAAAAAAGAGAATTTGGAGGAATCAAAATGAGAAAGATCGGTTTTGACAATCAAAAATACATTGCGCTCCAATCAGAGCAGATCAAAAAACGGATCGGGGAGTTTGGCGGAAAACTGTATCTGGAATTTGGCGGAAAGCTGTTTGATGATTACCATGCTTCCCGTGTGCTTCCCGGTTTTGAACCGGACAGCAAGATCCGTATGCTCACCGAGCTGAAAGACGACGCGGAGATCGTCATTGCCATCAACGCGGCGGACATTGAAAAGAACAAGATCCGGGGCGACTTAGGGATCACCTATGATCTGGACGTGCTCCGCCTCATCGACGCGTTTCGAAGCTTCGAGTTGTATGTGGGAAGTGTGGTGCTGACCCGTTACAGCGGCCAGGCTTCCGCCAATGCCTTCCAAAAACGGTTAGAATCTCTGGGAATCCCGGTTTACCGCCATTACCCCATTGAAGGGTATCCCTCGGATATCGAAAAGATCGTCAGTGAGGACGGGCTTGGACGAAACGACTATATCAAGACCTCCCGCTCCCTCATCGTCATTACGGCGCCGGGTCCCGGGAGCGGGAAAATGGCGACCTGTTTAAGCCAAATGTACCATGATAACAAACGGGGCATTTCCTCGGGCTACGCGAAATTCGAGACCTTCCCCATTTGGAATCTCCCCTTGAAACATCCGGTGAATCTGGCGTACGAAGCGGCTACAGCCGACTTGGACGATGTCAATATGATCGACCCGTTTCATTTGGAAGCTTATAATCAGATCACCGTCAACTATAACCGGGACATCGAGATTTTCCCGGTCCTTTCGGCGATCTTAAAACGCATCAATGGAAGCTCTATCTACCATTCCCCCACCGATATGGGCGTCAATATGGCGGGATACTGCATCTACGACGATGAAGCGGTCAAGGAAGCCTCCCGCCAGGAAATCATCCGCCGCTACTATAAGGCACTGGCTGCGGAGAAAAAGGGAATGTCCGACGGCGCCGAAGGGAAAAAGCTGGAGCTTTTGATGAACGCCTCCGGTATCTCCCCCACGGAGCGTGCCTGTGCCAGAGCCGCTTTTGCTATCGCAAAGGAGACCGGCGAACCTGCTGCGGCGATCGAGTTAAACGATGGGAGGATCATAACGGGGAAGACTTCTTCCCTCCTGGGCGCCCTGTCCGCGATGCTGTTAAACGCCCTGAAGGTTTTAGGCGGGATCGACGATAAAATAGACCTGATCTCCCCTTATGTCATTGAGCCGTTAGGCGATTTGAAAGTCAACCATCTGGGAAGCCAAAACCCGAGGCTTCATATCGACGAGGTGCTTATCGCTCTGGCGATCTGTGCCGCCGAAGATCCAAACGCCAAGACCGCACTGGAACAGCTGGACCGGCTCAAAGGCTGCCAGGTCCACTCCTCGGTGATTATCTCTTCTCAGGACGAAGACACCTTTAAACGCCTTTCGGTGGACGTGACCTGCGAGGCGATGTACCAGACGGAAAAACTGTATCATAAATAAAAAGCTTTGGGACCTTAAGGTCCCAAAGCTAAAAAAGCGGAGCCAAAGGCTCCGCTTTTTTTCTTATTTAGTGCTCCACTTTGCCGCTGCCGAAGGTAAAGGCGGGAGTAATCTCATGATAAAGCTTCATCAAGTCGTGGTCGAAGTTATGTCTCGCTTCGCACTCCTTGTCGAAGACCATGGTCACTTCGTCGCCGGGCTTGCAGGCATCCCAAGCGGGAAGACCGCAATGGTTCGGATTGCCGTAGCGGGCAAAATTCATCCAAGCACCGAAGATCTGATCCTGTAACTCGTCGGTAACGCCGGTCTCGTTGCAAACCGCGACCCGCTCCGCGTTGTAGAATACGAAGGGGATCTCCGAGCAGTGCCACGCAGGACGGCCGCCGTCGATGGGGAACTGATAGGCAAAGAGGTAGGAATAGGTAGGCGCCGAGCAGGTCTTGGTCCGCTCTTCGATGTACTGCTGAGAAGGAATCCGGAACACGTTGTCCAAAGACATCGCGTAGGTCAGATTCTTTCCGGGATACGCTTTCTTATAAAGCTCGGCGAGCTCTCCGGCTCTCTCACCGAAATGATTCTTCAGCAAAGCGAGGATCTCGTCTTCGCTCATCTCGAAGCGGTTTTCCACCAAAGGACCAAAGGCAAATTCGCACATGACCGAACCGATCATGACGGGAACCGTCTTGGCATGCTCGGTAAAGCCCACTTTTCTGGGAGCGCCCATATAGAAATCATCCGCCATAGGATGGTTGCCGATATAATAACCTTTGGCCGCGAGTTCGGGGCTTACCTTCTTATAGGCCTCCGCCATCTTCCAGTAAGCGACCGTCTCTAACTTCTCGACGTCGCCTTCCTCGTAACCCAGCTCTTTAAGCATAGCGTTTACGATCATCGTTCCGTCGCCCTCAGGCTCTTTGAGGATATCCGCTTCACCGCTCTGGACGATACCGCGATGGAACAATCCGTCCGCCGCAGGAGTCTGGAGCAGGCAGGTCACCTTCATACCGCCGCCAGACTGGCCGAAGATGGTTACATTATCGGGATCGCCGCCGAATGCCGCGATGTTGTCGTGTACCCATTTCAGCGCCGCAACCATATCGCCGTTACCGGCGTTGGCGGAGTTTTTGTATTTCTCGCCGAAAGGAGAAAGGTCCATATAACCTAAGATGTTGAGACGATGGTTTACGGTCACCACGACCACATCGCCTTTGCGGCTCATATTGTCGCCTTCATAAGCGACCTGCTCAATGGAAGAGCCCGCCGAGAATCCGCCGCCATGGAACCATACTAAAACCGGTTTCTTGGCGTCCTTGCAAAGAGACTGGGTCCAGATATTGAGGTACTGGCAGTTTTCATCCATCGGCCAGTAACGGTGCGGAACCATCAGCTCGTTAGACGGAGAATCCTGATTGAGCATAGGGCAGACATAGCCGTAACCCATCGCGTTTTTGACGCCTTCCCAGGGCTCCACCTCGGTGGGCATCTGGAAACGTTTGGCATCCGCATATTTGATTCCATGGAAGGTATAAGTACCGTCGACTACAAAGCCTCTGATCTTACCGGCTTTGGTCTGAACAATAGGTTCCGTTTGGGAACAGGTAAACAGTTTCGCCATGATTCTTTCCTCCTGACAGATCGTTAATTAGTGCAGCATATGGCCGCTGTCGCCAACCTCTTTGATGGTGGCATTGTTCAGCGCTTCGAGAAGCTCATCGTCCACATCGACCTTTACTTCGCAAACCTCGTCAAACAACATGGTGGGAAGCTCGGTAGCGGTGGCAGGCGCCCACTCGGGAATGCCGGGATGGTTGGGGTTGCCGTAACGGGCAAAGTTCACCCAGCAGGAACTGATCTGCTCTTCCAGACGGTCGGAAACACCGGGAAGGTTGCAGATAGGCACTCTCGCCGTATTGTGGAAGACGAAGGGGATCTCGGAGCAATGCCACGCGGGATGGCCGCCTTCGTAGGGGAAATCATAAGTAAACAGATAGTTATAAGTAGGCGCTTCCGTATGGGCACCTTTCTTCTTGGCGAAATCCTTGGTGCCGGGACGGCTGAAGGAATCGTAATACAAAACGTCGGTAAGGTTTTTGCGGGGGAACGCCTTCCGAAACGCCTTGATGATAGCGTCCGCATTGGTGTATTTCGCGTCAACCATGGCCTCTTGCTCCGCGTCGGAGAGGGCCCATTTGTTTTCCACACCGGGTCCGAATTCCATTTCCGCCATAACCGTTCCCACCATAACGGGGATGGTTTTCGCATGATCGGTAAAGCCCACTTTTCTGGGATCGCCCACATACCAGCCGTTGGCGATAGGTCCGCTTCCGCCGGCATAGAAGCCCGCCTTCGTCACTTCGGGAGCTACTTTATTGTACGCTTCCGCCAATGCCACATAAGGAACGGTAAGAAGCTTTTCAAACTCGTTCTCTCCGTAGCCCAGCTCTTTGAGCAGCGCCGCAACGATCGCTTTTCCGCCGTCATATTCCACGACAGGCTCAGGGAAATCAGCGACGCCGGACTGGATGATCCCTTTCTGGAACAGTCCGTCCGCCGCAGGGATCTGCATCAAAGTATAGACCTTTCCGCCGCCGCCGGACTGGCCGAAGAT
>CALWZB010000024.1 GCA_944385915.1 uncultured Clostridia bacterium
ACCGGACGGAGAACCGAAAAAGACCCTTCCCAATGGATCGTCGTGGAACGTCCGGAATTGCGGATCATCGATCCTTCCCTTTTTTGGCAGGCACAGCAGATCATGCGCGCCAGAGGCAAAGCCTTCCAGACACAAAAAACGCGCCAAAGCAACCGGCATCTGTTTTCCACCCTGATTTGCTGCAAGGAATGCGGGTGGTCTTTTCGAAGGATGACCCGGACCTACCAAAATACCTATGTGCGCTGGGTCTGCTCCAAAAGAAACGGAACGGGCGTAAAAAACTGCTCTAACGGCATATCCGTCGATGAGGATGAACTGATTCAAAAGCTTAAGGAAGAATTTACCCGCATCCTTTGCTCCCAAAAGAATGCTCTGCCTTTAATGCTGCGCAGATTAAAACAGGAGCTTGAAGGAAGCGAAGATCACGCAAAAAGAAAAAAAGAACTGGAAAAAAGAATGGAAAAGCTGCAAAGCGCGCGGATGAAATATATGGATCTGTATGCCGATGACCTTCTTTCCAAAGAGGAACTAAATCAAAAGTTAACGATCTGGGAAGAGGAGATGCAAAAGGCAAAAGAGGAGCAGACGAAGCTTTCCTTTGCTCTGAACGGAAAGGAAGCAAAAATTCAATGTTTGCAGCAAATGTTTCCCTCTGCCTGCAATTTGGTCGATCTAAAAGAGATGACCAATGCCCAGCTGAAACATCTGATCCAAAGGATCGAGGTGGATGAAAACGGAGAGGTAACCATTTACTGGAACCGTTTTTCATCCTCAACGTAAGAACAAAACCATTGTTAAGCCTCGTTTTTAATACTTTTTCACCGATCATTTTCTATGGAATGGGGACGGAAAAACACAAGAATCCCCCTTTTTTTTGTTGTGCACCATCCTTAATAAACCCAAATCGTGGCAATTAACTTTTGACGTTTTGACCATAGTATAATGTTCATAATTTTGCTATAATGAATTTATCGAAAATATGATCCTGCAAAAAAATTCGGCTGTATTCGCCGTTTTTGATCCGTCGGTTTTCCAAATGAAATGCAAGCAGACACCCTTGAAAAAGCGCTTTATAACAAAGTTACAATTCAAAAGTGTAATTGCTGCCGTGGGAATTTTTCCTTCGGCTTTTCGTTGCAATTTTTGCTGGTTTCAAAACGATACCGTAGGAGCTGCAAGATACTTTTCCGAAATATTTCGTAATGAAAGGAGTAGAATATGGCCGGTAAAAAGAAGAAAAAGATTTTTCCTCTCATCTGGCTGTGCGTGGTCGTGATCCTTTTGATCGGCGCTGTTGCCACCAGACCTTCCGGCGGTGAAGAAGCAGTCCTATCGGATGTTGTAGCTCAGGAAAGCGGCACCATCCAGCTGTTTGGCGTTCTGCCGATAGACCCTTCGGTGATCTGGTTTTTTGTAATCACGGTCATCTTGCTGATCGCGGCAATGTTTATCCGGCTTTTTGCCGTTCCCAAGTTCCGGTACGTTCCGGGAAAGCTTCAGCTTCTTGTGGAACAGCTGACCAAGATCCTTGGAGTACTTACCAAACGCAGCGTTTTGATCTGGTTAAGCATTGTTGCGGTGTTTTTGGTGGCCTCGGTTGCGACGATGCCGGTTGGCGGTGAGGAAGAATCCATCAAAGAGGTTATGCGGGATGCTGTCCTTCATGAAGGCGACCGGATCGGCCTTTTCGGAACCATTTTGGTAAACCCCTCTATGGTATCCGCTTTCATCGTATCGGGAGTTTTGCTGGTCGCGGCCATTTTAATCCGCGTCTTTGCCATCCCAAGGTTCCAATACGTCCCCGGAAAGCTTCAGCTTGCGCTGGAGCAGGTCGTAGACCTGTTTGATTCTCTTGCCAAATCCAACAGTCCCCACCGAAACAAATTTCTGGGCGCTTACATTTTCGGCGCTGGCTGTTACATTTTTGTGGGTACGCTGTTTGAATTATTCGGATTTCAGGCCGTCACAGCAGGAGGTGCTTCCATCACCCTTCCGGCTCCTCTTTCGGACATCAACGCCGCCATCGCTATGGGATGTCTTTCCTACCTGATCATCCTCTCGGGCGGTATTGCGGGAAACAAGCTGCGGGGTGTGGGAAATACATTAAAGGAGTTCTCTCTCCCGATTTCTATGAGCTTTCGTCTGTTCGGCGCGCTGCTCAGCGGACTTTTGGTCACTGAGCTGGTGTACTACTACATTTCTTTGAGCTTTGTGCTTCCGGTGGTAGTTGCTGTTTTATTTACATTGCTACATGCGTTGATCCAGACTTACGTCTTAACGCTGCTCACAGCGCTGTTCTACGGCGAGGTATCTCATCCCCATGAGAAGAAACCGAAAAAGAAAAAACTGAAAAAAACGAGAAAACGCGCCGCGTAAAAGGCGCCATAACTAGGAGGTTTTTGAAATGAACTTAAAGAAAATGATCTCGGTTGCTTTATTGATCGTCGCGGTTGCGTCCTTATGCATGGTTCCTGTTTTTGCGGCGGACGCTTCGGATCCCGCTGAGAGTGTTGTGACTGCGGAAACGGCCGTCACCGAAACGGAGACCGCAGAAGCCGCACAGGCGGATTCCACCGGCATGAAAGCGCTTGCTGCTGCGATCGCGGTAGGTCTTGCCGCTGCCGGCGGCGCACTGGCTATGGGTATTACTGTATCCAAATCGGCAGAAGGCATTTCCCGTCAGCCCGAAGCGGAAGGCAAGATCCGTACGACCATGATGTTAGGTCTGGTCTTTATTGAAACGGCGATCATCTACGCCTTGATCGTTGGTATTCTGGTCATCTTCGTATTGTAATTGTAAAGGTGTGTGATTGAATTGAATATCCCATTGAATATTGACTGGCACCAGATATTATTGCACCTGTTCAATTTTGCAATACTTGCTGGCGGCCTGTACTTTCTGCTTTATAGTCCAGTGAGAAAATTTATGGAGAAGCGCGTCTCTCATTTTAAGGAGCTGGAGGACGAAGCCAACGAAAAGCTGTCTCAAGCCAACGCGCTGGAAGCCGATTATCAAAAACGAATCAGTAGTATGAACGCGGATATTATGGAAATGAAAGCGCAGGCGGCGAAGGAATCGGAGGCTGCTTCTGCGGAGATCCTAAAAGAAGCCAGACAACAAAGCGAGAAGATTCTCCAGGCGGCGAGAGCGTCCGCTGAGGCGGAAAAGGAACGGATCTTAAACGACGCGCGGGAGGAGATCGCCCAAATCGCCGTGGATGCGACGAAAAAATTGCTGGAGGAGGATCCTTCTAAGATCTACGACGATTTTCTAAGCGCCACTGCTAAGGGACAGGACGGTGAGTAATTTGCAGGGAATTATCAAAGGCAAAACCCCGCCGACCGCTGAACAGATCCACAAGCTGGAATCTTATTTCGGACAAAAATACGGCACCGAGGTAACCATCAGCTGGGAGGATGATCCCTCTATCATTTCCGGTTTTACGCTGGAAATCGGCTCTTCCGTGTATGACTGGAGCTTAAAGGGGCGTTTTTCCCAGTTAAAAGAAAAGCTGGAAGGCTTGCTTTCGGTGCAAGGACAAATCATCCCCCTGATTCGGGAAGCTGTTACCGACTGGACTCCGGAGGTTTTTGCTGAAGAACTGGGAACTGTTATTACCGTTGGAGACGGCATTGCTACCGTAAGCGGGTTGGATCATGCGGCTTACGGAGAGATCCTCGTTTTCCCTTCAGGTGTGCGCGGAATGGTCCAGGATCTGAAAAAAGATCAGATTGGCTGTATTTTGTTTGGCGACGAACAGTCCATTGAGCAGGGCGATGTGGTTCGCCGTACCGGAAGAATGGCGGGCGTACCCGCCGGCGACGGGTTTATCGGCCGTGTAATCGACGCTTTGGGCTCTCCTATCGACGGAAAAGGTCCCATTAAAGCGGACGCTTATCAGCCTATTGAAGCGGCAGCTCCCGGTATTATCGACCGCCAGCCGGTCAATACCCCCATGGAAACCGGTTTGATCGCCATCGACTCTATGTTCCCTATTGGGCGGGGCCAGCGTGAGCTCATCATCGGCGACCGGCAAACCGGAAAAACCACCATCGCCCTGGACACCATGCTCAACCAAAAAGGAAAAGGCGTAATCTGCATTTATGTCGCCATTGGCCAGAAAGCCAGCTCGGTAGCGCAGATGGTAGAGACCCTGCGCCGTCACGACGCGTTGGAGTACTCCATCATCGTCAACGCTTCCGCCAGCGATCCGGCGCCTTTGCAGTACATCGCCCCTTATGCGGGCTGTGCCATCGGCGAGTATTTTATGAATAAGGGAAAAGATGTGCTGATCATCTACGATGACCTTTCCAAGCACGCCATCGCCTACCGTGCCTTAAGCCTTCTTTTGGAGCGTTCTCCGGGACGGGAAGCATACCCCGGCGACGTATTCTATCTCCATTCCCGTCTGTTGGAACGGGCGGCGCGGCTGTCTGACGAGAGAGGCGGCGGAAGTATGACTGCCCTTCCCATTGTCGAGACCCAGGCAGGCGACGTTTCCGCTTACATTCCTACCAACATCATTTCCATTACCGACGGACAGATCTTCCTGGAGAGTGACCTGTTCTTCTCCGGCCAGCGGCCGGCGGTCAATGTTGGTATCTCCGTCTCCCGTGTAGGACGGGATGCCCAGACCAAAGCAATGAAAGCGGCTACCGGAACCATTCGTCTGGATCTTGCCCAGTATCGGGAAATGGAGATCTTTACCCAGTTCTCCAGTGATTTGGATGATTCCACCAAGCGCCAGCTGGTCTACGGCCAGGGGCTGATGCAGCTTTTGAAGCAGGATCAAAACCATCCGCTGACCCAGTATGAACAGGTGACCATGCTGATTGTGGCGCTCAACCACATCACTTCCGAGATCCCCATCAGCCAGATCACCGCTTTCAACAAAGAGCTGCTCAAATATATCGATACCCAGGCGCCTTACATCCGCCACGAAATTGAGAAGACCGGCGATTTGTCCGATGAGAACCGGGAACAAATCCTCCGTCTTGCCCGGGATTTCCTCGAACGAGTGAAAGAGGGCAGTTCTCAGTTGGGATAGGAGGCACATATGCCAAATACCAAAGAGATCAAAAACCATATCAAGAGCGTACAGGATACCCAGAAAATCACCAACGCGATGTACTTGATCGCTTCGACAAAGATGCGCAAGGCGAAAAGCGAGCTGGATAAAACAAGACCGTATTTCGACGCTTTACGGGGAGAGATCAAAAGGATCTTCCGCACCGAAGAAGGAGTGGGCAGTAAATATTTCTATCCCCCAAACAGCGAACAGACTCTGGACGGCACCTACGCCTGCTTAGTGATCACCGCCGACAAAGGACTTGCCGGCGCTTACAACCAAAATGTTATTAAAGAGGCCTTAAAGCTTTTAGACAGTCACCAAAACACCAAACTGTTTGTGGTAGGCGAATATGGACGCCAGTTTTTTTCCCAGCATCATATCCCCATTGCGCGCAGCTTCC
>CALWZB010000025.1 GCA_944385915.1 uncultured Clostridia bacterium
GTATCGCGTGGCGGCAGATGATACAGCATTATTTTTCGGATGAACGGGAGGAAGATGAAGATAGGAGGTATCCGGATTGGTACGGCGGAACGTATTATGGCAGGCTCAGCGACGTGCCCAATGGAAAGCTCTACCTGGTGATCCAGATCGTGCGGGGTCACTCCTACATGGAAGACGAGATCCATAAGATTATGGCGCAGGCGGAAAACGCAGGGTATGCCTTCGAGTATGTCCCCGTTTCTTTTGAGGGGTTGTATGAATTGATGGAACGCTGTATAGAAGAAACGGAAAAGCGTCCGACTTATGACCAGGACGGCAATCCGATCGGTGCGGAGGGATATAACGTTAATGTGAGAGATTCTAAGGTAGAACTTACCGTGCAAGGGGATCTCAAAAAATTTTTAGGTTGGAAGCTCTACTTCAAATATTTGTTTCACCCGTATATCCGGTTAAAGGAAGAACCCTGGCCAGAAACATTTTTGGCTATAGAAAGGAGCGCATGATGAAACGCCTGTTTTTTCTTTTCGTTCTCCTTTTGTCGTGCGTTTCCCTTTGCCGGTACGCGTACCCGCCTGTACCGGTGGTGTATGGATTTTTGACCGATGATTATATGGATCCTAACCCGGCTACCATTGCGAACGGACAGCTTCAAGATTATCTTTTCCCGGAAGGATGGAATGAAGAGTATTGTTATCCGGATTGGTATGGCGGGTCTTATAAAGGCAGGGTCAGCGATGATTCCAACGGGAAACTCCACCTGGTGATCCAGATCGTGCGGGGTCACTCTTACATGGAAGACGAGATCCATAAAATTATGGCGCAGGTGGAAAACGCAGGGTATGCTTTCGAGTATGTTCTCGTTTCTTATGAGGACATGAGGCGCTACAAACAGGAATATTCCCATGGAGAAGAAATCGACGCGCTGGTTCGGGATGCAATCGATCGAGGTATTTCTATCGCTACTTACGGCGGCTCCGAAATTGAAATCAGCCAATCCCATTGCCGGGTAAAGTACTTTATCTCTACGGACCACTCTTTGATCGAGATCTTAGGACTTAAAAATTATCTGAAATACCTTTGGGATCCGCATATTACCTTAGTTCGGGAACCTTACAAAAAGATAGTCGGCCATTCTTCCCCTGTTCACCCCCACAGCCTGATCTTATGATAAGAAAGGAGAAGATCATGAAATCTGGCTTTCGACTTCTCTTTGAAAAATTCCGGACGTTTCAATAGTGCCTTTCTCAAAACAAAACCCGGACGGGGTATGCTCCCGTCCGGGTTTTGTTAGATCTGGCGGCGTTTGCTGTGGCCGTTTTCGGCGTAAGGGTCCTCTCTTGGGATCCAGTCCAAAAACGCTTCGATCTGCTGGTTCCAAAAACGCCATTCATGACCGAAGCCCTCTACCGGCACCCAGGTCACGTCGGCGCCTAAATCCTTCATTTTCTGCTGGAACTTTAAGTTGGGCTCGAAAAGGAAATCCTTGTCGCCGCAGGCAATATACATCTTCGGGAAGGTTTTCCCCGCCGCGGCGCTTTCCTTCGCCGCCGTATAGGGATCGTTTTCCGCCGTCGTTTCGCCCATGCCGTCGCAAGCCGCGGAAAAAGCGCCCAAAGCGGCGAACCGTTCCGGTTGTCTTAACGCGTGGATTAGCGTTCCGTAGCCGCCCATGGAGAGCCCGGCGATAAAGGTATCCTCTTTCCGGTGGGAAATGGGGAACAGCCCGGTGACCAGATCGGGGAGCTCTTCGCTGATAAAGCGGAAAAAGGCGTCCCGGTCGTTATCGATGTAGGCTTTGTTTTCGCCGGACATCATTACCACCGCGATGTTGCGCTCCTCGGCGAAAAATTCCACGTTGGTGTAGCCGGTCCAGGTGGCGTGGTTATTGCCCATGCCATGAAGCAGGTAAAGTACCGGGTATTTGGCTTTCGGGGTGTGCCGCGCCGGTTCTTTTCCCATCATTCCCATAGATTCGGGGATGGTGGGGGTGGGGATCACCACCGTCAGGTCTACCGTCCGTTTCAAAACGTAGGAGATTACATTGACCGTCATTTTTGCCATAACATTTCCTCTTTTATTTATCCGCGTTATTCTGCGGGATTTTGATTTCGAATTACCACTTCGCCGGTACAGGGCATAACCGGGTCCTCTTTAATGATCTCGCCCACGCTGTCCACCGTGATGACGCCGGAGCGGGGGTTCTTAATGGAAAGGACGTGCCCTTGAATATCCGCATGGACATCGGAATACTCGAAAGATAAGTCGGTGTCCTTCATGGTGCAGTTGACTAACGTCAGATCCTTGCAGTAGCAAAGGGGCTGGGTCCCCTCGATTTGGCAGTCCACCAAGGTCAGTCCCTCGGAAAACCACCCTAAGTACTCGCCTTTTACGAGACTGTTTTTCACAGTGACGTTTTTGCTGTGCCAAAAGGCGTCTTTGGTATCTAAGACCGAGTCGGTAATCACCACGTTTTCGGTGTATTGGAAAGAGTATTTTCCCGTCATTTGAAGACGCGCGATCTCTAAATTTTTCGTCTCAAAAAAGAGGTACTCCGATTCCAGCTCGGTATCGTTTATTACCACAGAATCGCATTTCCAACCAAATTCGGGGGAAACGATCCTTCCGCCTTGGATCAAAATATTTTTGCATTCTCGCAGACATTTGATTCCCCGAATGGAACAGTGAAATAACCCGCCGTTTTCCGAGTACCAGATGGGCGCTCTCGTTTTGTCATCCATGATACAGTGGGTAAGGCGAAACTCCTTCACATGCCAAAGGGGGTAGCGTAAAGAGAACTGGCAGTTTTGCAGACTGACGCTTCTAGCTTCTTTTAACACCGATTCCCCGTCGGCGGGACCGGCAAAGGTACAGTCGATCACGTCGGTATCCATTAAATGGTACAGTGCTCGTTCTTCATCGTAATTTTGTCCTATAATTTGATTTCTCATAACATTCTCCTTTGCGTACAGATAGAGAAAGAAGGAACCTATAAAAAGCAGGGCACAAAAACGAAGGTGACGCTGTAAAACGTAAGAATGCACATCCGTTTTTATGAACTGTTTTATTCCCCTTTATCATACTATAAAAAGCCATTTCTGTCCAATCTTTTCTTTGGATTTAAGCTAATTTCTTCAGTTTTTTATAATAAAAAACATTATGGTTGACAAAAAATTAGAATTGATATAAAATTATTAAAGGAGGGATAAACATGGCTGTTCGTTTGAATGAAGACAAAGAAATTGTAAAAACGGTGAAAGAAGGGTTGAAACGCACCGGAGGGTATTGTCCATGCCGGCTGGAACGCAACGAGGAGAACAAGTGCATCTGCTCGGAATTTAAAGCCCAGATTGCCGATCCTGATTTTGAGGGGTATTGCCATTGTATGCTGTATTATAAGAGCAAAGAGGAAAGAAAATGAATGTCCTGTATTTGGGACAGGTAATATCGTCAAAAGAGAGAAAAAGCCGGAAATTATTGACATAATAATACGCCCAAACTATAATATAGGTAATAAGACCCGTGTGGTGCGCTGCGCTTTTTGCCGTCATAGCGGCGTACAGCACAGGCAAGAAAGGAAGATGAAAATGAAGAGAACAAAAAGCGGAAGAGCGGTTGCCGTGATTCTGGCGATTGCTACCGCGCTGGGTGTGGTTTGTGGCACCGCTTCGGCGGCGTGGCAAAAAGACAACGGCATTTGGCAGTTTATCAGCAATGGCAGCAAAACAACGGACTGGGCGTTCATCGGAGGAGAATGGTATTACTTTAATGCTTCCGGTGATATGCAGACCGGTTGGGTTTGGGATGGCGAAGCCTGGTACTATATGGGCCAAAGCGGCGCGATGCAGCGCGACTGGATTTGGGACGGTGAAGGCTGGTATTTCTTAAACCAGAGCGGCGCGATGCAGCGCGGCTGGGTACTGGATGATGGAAACTGGTACTATCTGGGCGCCGACGGCAAAATGGTTACCGGATTTTTTGAGGTGAACGGTTCTACCTATTTCGCTTCTTCCAGCGGCGATATGCAGAGCGGATTCGTTACGATCGACGATGCGGTCTATTATTTCGGCGATGCCAATGACGGCGCGATGAAGACCGGAACGGTAACGGTAGACGGCGTTGTATACACCTTTGACGAGACCGGAAAAGGGATCGGCGACAACCTTCCCACTCCGGACAAGGCGTTTGACGAGAGCGGGAAACCGGCGACGGATGCGACGATTCCCTCCGAGGATGATACGACGACAACGCCGGACAGCAGCAGACCTTCTACCGGCGGCGGTCTGACGGATGGATATATTGAGGATCTGATCAATTCCACCATCGGTGTATCGACGTTCTCGGAATTGGAGGACGCCATTGCCAATGAGGAGAAAAAAGAGATCGTCGTCAACGATGACATTACCTTTATGTGGTGCCTCACGATTCCCGAAGGACGGACGCTGACGATCGATCTGAACGGTTATACTTTCGATGATACGGGTATCAGTAGCTACCAGATCCTGAATCAGGGCAATCTCACGCTGAAAGACGGAAAAATGGTTGCCGATTATGAAAGCAAACGGAATATCTTCAATGTGGGTGACCTGACCCTGAACAATATGGAGCTTACCGGTTATTACTGTGTGGACAACAGCTCCAATCTTGCCGCGAATCAGGAAAAATATGACATCCTCAGTCGGGAAATCAATCTGACAGTGGAAAATTCCACGCTGACATCCAAGTTTGTGGGTGTTGCCGGATACACCAATTCGGTGGTCAATATGTATGACAGCGAGATCCATTCTCTTTGGTATGCGGTTGCGGGCAACGGCACCCAGAAGGATGCGACCTTTAACCTTTACGACAGCACGCTGACCAGTACGGAAGACGTTGTAATCTATATGCCCTCCACCAAAGCGCTGAACATTGAAAACTGCACTTTGACCGGGTATTCGGGCATCGAGCTTCGCGCCGGTGTGATGAATGTAGTCAACAGCACCATTCGTGCGACGGGACCCTTTGTTTCGGATTTTGACAAACCTTCCGATGGTTCCGTCATTGATGGAAGCGCGTTGCTGGTAATCTCCCGCAGCCCCTACGACAACGGGGGAACACTGGAGTTCTATCTGGATGAAAATACCACTTTGATCAGCGATAACGGTTACGGTCTGCGCATCGGTAGTTCCGCTTCCAAAGGAGCCGGTGTTTCCGAGATTATCGGCAGCTATTACAGCGCGAGCATCACCGGTGCTAAGGGTGATGTTATGACCAGCGAGATGACGTCGGAGGATGTGACCATGGAAGTCACCGATCTTTCTCCCGCCGAAGTGGAAGAGAACGTAGAGGTTACCGAATAATCCCGCGTACTTCAGAAAGAGTATCTACAACCCACATGAGATCAAAAAGAAAAGGCTGCGCGAAGGCGCAGCCTTTTTCTGTGAAAGACGGTAGAACGAATCTTTATAAGAAGGACTCACTTCTATTTTTGTTTTGACCAGCGTATCGACGCGTAAATCAATCCGCCGGAAAGGAGCAACACCGGAATCCAAAGCCACGGAGAAGGGGATTCGTCCGGCATTTTGGAAGGTGGGGAGGAAGAGGTCCCTGTACTTGGCTCCTCCTCGGGAGGCAAGGGGATGGTAGCGCTTCCCTGGATTAGAGTCGGCAGGGTAAAGGGGCTTTCCTCCAACCGCGCCGCCGCTAAAACCAATATCGCCCAGATGGTGGAATCCCGGTCACTTTCGGTGTCCATATGGTTGGAAAAGGCGCCGCTCTCAGTTTGAAAATCCAAGACCCGGTTTACCATAGCATCGCCGTCGATCATATCGTCGGGAAGATAGCGGGAGTTTGCGGCAAAGGCGCAGATGGAAGCGCAGTACTCTAAGAAGGAATCCCCGTCGTAGGGCAGGGACGCAAGATAAGTCAAAGCGCTCATGGTGGCCTCATTGACCGCAGGATCATGAATATAAGGGGCAAAGGCAATCGCGACCAGAGAGGTGAAGAAAGGATCGCTTTCCTCTCCCGATTGGGGAGAAAAACCGCCGTCTTCGTTTTTGGCCGCCAAAAGATAGTTGATCATATTATCCCGGCTGTTGAGTGCCGCGTCGTCGATCTCGTACTGGTTGCTGTCGGCGGCGATGAGAAACCATGCCGTCGCTTTTCTGGAAAGATCCGGATATTCCGCTAACATAGCGATCAAATCGAAATCCAGAGCGCTTTGGGCGCTCAGTCCGCAAAAGCCGCATGCCAGCACACCCTTTGCCAACGCTTCACCGTCCGTTTCCTTTCGAAGGGTTTGGAGAAAAGTGGTAATGTCCCGGTAAGACGCGCTGACACCGGCGCTTCCCAGTGCGATCAGGGCAAGGGGATCCGACGCGCCGGTTTCTTCTAACCATGCGGCGCTCTTTCGGAGAACTTCGGTTTTTTCACTGTCCCAGTCAAAGAAGGAAGAAAAAAGGGCACTTTCATAGGGGATGGCTTCTTCGGCTTTTGGGGTTTCAGAAAAGGAGTCTGAAACAAAAGTGAGCGCCACTTCATCTCCAAAAGCAAGGGGCAGATCCAACGGGGACGCGCTTTTGGAATCGTTGACCGAAAGGCTCCACTCACCGTCTTTTTCATCGAAGCACTGTCCGTCCGCGGTCAGGGAAACTAAAACGCCGTTTTCCGTTTCAAAGGAATCAATATAGGCGTAGGACACCAAAAGATCCAGCAGGTCGGATACCGTCTGCCCCTCTTCGAGGGTCAGATTCAAAGGGCGGATCAGGTAACGGTAGTGGACGGATTCAAAGATGCTGACCGATACCGAGATGGAATCGGCAAGCGCATAAAAAGGCGCGAAAAGGGTGAGAAGAAAGGGAAAAAGGAAAAGGAAGACAAGCTTTTTTTGTTTGTATTTCATACCTTTTCTCCTTTCTTTACCTCTTTGCATTTTTGTAGATCTCTTCTCTTTTATTTTATGCGAAATGGCGAAAAAAAGCAACCCCGCCGTTGTAAATTGTCAAAAGATGTGCTATACTGCAACTACAGTGAGTATGAAAAAAAGAGAGGGGAAATCGTATGGCAAAGGACCGGCGGGACAGACCGAAATCCTTTCGAAAACCGGGGAAAGCTTCGGCGTACCCCCGCAGGGAAAGACCGGCGCGCGAATCTTTTTCGGAAGAGGAGAGCTTATTTGCCGCCGGGAGAAATGCGGTGACCGAAGCGCTTTTGGAGGGGAAAAACGCGGATACCCTGTATGTGGAGGCGGGGATCGGAGGACTGTCTAAAATCATTGATATGGCGAAAGAGGCGGGATGCCCCGTTAAGGAAGTCAGCGGCAAAAAGCTCACCGAGCTTTCCAAGGGGATCCGGCACCAGGGAGTGCTTCTTACCCTCTCTGCGGTGCCGTATTTAGAACTGTCCGCTCTTTTAAAAATCCCCGAGGAAAGGGGAGAGGCGCCTTTTTTTGTGATTGCGGACGAGCTTGAGGATCCCCATAATTTAGGGGCGCTGATTCGGACGGCGGAAACGGCGGGCGCCCATGGACTGATCATTCCCAAACGAAGAAACGTAGGGGTAACGCCTACCGTATATAAGACCTCCGCCGGCGCGGCGTTTCATCTTCCGGTTGCCCGCGTTACCAATTTAGCGGCGGCTATGGATGAATTAAAAGCGCACAATATCTGGATCTACGGCTGTGATATGGAAGGGGAAAGCTGGTGCGAGACCGACTTTTCCGGCGGGATCGCATTGGTGATAGGCTCTGAGGGAAAGGGCTTGAACCGGCTGATCCGGGAACAGTGCGACGGGGTGGTTTCCCTTCCAATGCGGGGGAAGATCACATCGCTGAACGCTTCGGTGGCGGGAGGCATCATTATGTATGAGGTGCTGCGCCAGCGGCTTCATATTCACGCCATCAACCGGTAACGAACGGAGAGACCTATGGATAAAAATCAATTTTCGGTGGACGACATCCTGCTGGAGATGGAAGGGGAGAAGAAAGGAAAGACTGCCCCTTCGGTGGATGTGGACGCACTTTTACAAAGCATTTTGAATGAAAACGAATATGTCAAGAAAGCAGCTTCTGCTCCCAAAGAGCCGGAGGAGGCTCCTACCAAGACCTTTAAGCGGGGGACGATCGCTTCAGCCCTTACCCGAAACACTGCGAGCTTTCGCACCCAAAAGGCGCCGGTTTCGTCGGAGCCTACCGGCGGGATCCGTATCGATGTAGACGGGATAAGAAACAGCGATCCCGCTCCCAAACCGATCCCTGCGGACCCAGGCGCCGCTTCCTTTGTACAGGAGACGCCGTCGGTGGAAGGGATCAAAACGCCCATCAAATTCCACCAGGAAAAGGAAAAAACCTTCGAGGACAGCCTTCTTTATGCGCCCGCTTTTTCCGCTTTCGAAGCGATCGAGGATACCGAGCATGCGGGAATCTGGGAGAAGAGGCTTGTTTCGGAAAAGGTGCGCCTTACGAGAAAAGGGATCTTTCTTTTGCTTTTCGGTGCGGCGGCGTTGCTTTTGACGGCGGTGCTGGAGCTTCTTCGGAAGGGACCGGGTTTTACCCCTACGCCGCTTCTCCCTCTCGGTACGCTTTTGTTTACCTTAGCGGCGGGAGCCGTGGCGTTCGATCTTTTAAAGGGCGGATTTACTTCCCTTTTTCGCTTTGAACCGGACCGAAGGAGCGTAAGCTGCGTCTGTTATGCTTTATGTACCATACAACAGCTTCTTGCCGTCTGCTTTCCCAACATTCTCGCCGACGGAAACGTCCAGCTTTACGGCGCTTTCGGCGCTCTTTCTCTGGCAGTTTGCTGCTTTTCCCTCACGGGCACTTTGGCGGCGGCGCTGCGGAATGTTTCGCTGTTTCACAGCGAAGGGGACAAATACATACCCCAGATCCTTTCCGATAACCGGCTGGCGGGGGATTTTACCAGAGGCTTGGTAGAGGATATGGCGGTGCCCGCCATCAACCGGAAGGCGACAGGCTTGAAAGACTTTTTGCGGCTGTCACTTTCCGCCGATAAATCGGATGTCATCGGACGCAATTTTTCCATTGCCGGACCGGCGGTGGGATTGGTCGTAGGACTGATCGGATATTTATTGAGCCGTTCTTCGGCGTTTGCTTTGACTTTGTTTACGGCGGTAACGGCGGCGTTTACCCCGTTTACGGCGGCGTTTTTGACTTCGGCTCCCTTAAACTCTGTGTCCAAGCTTTTATCCAAAGTGGGGAGTATGGCCGCGGGGGAAAAGTGCGTCAAGGAGTACGGGGACGTCAACGCCCTTTTGGTGGACGCGAAAAGCCTGTTTCCCCCTTCGGTGATCTCCTTAAACGGTATCAAAACCTTCGAAGGGATGCGTATCGACGAGGCGATTTTGGATGCGGCGGCGGTATTGCACCAGTCCAACAGCATCTTTTCCGACGTATTTTTGAATATGCTCAGCGGAAACCGCCTTCTTCGGAAAGCGGAACATATCACATATGAGGACACCATGGGAATCTGCGCATGGGTCAATGACCGGCGGATTTTGATCGGAAACCGGCATCTTTTGGCAAATCACGGCATCCGGATGCCCAGCGAGGATTACGAGCGGCGGCTTCGGGAGGACGGAAACGAGTTTATCTATCTCGCCACCGGAGGCGAGCTGACGGCGGTGTTTATCGTCTCCATCCATGTATCTATGCAAACCGAAAGCGCGGTACAGATGTTAGAGGATAACGGCATCGGGCTTGCGGTCAAGACGGTGGACGCGGTATTGACGCCGGAGCTTCTTTCCCGCTTATTCCATGTCAGCCCCGAGTGCTTCAAGATGATCCCCGAGCGCCTTTTCGAGCGGTTTGATACCCTTTCGGAAAGCGTTTTGGGAAAACAGGCCAAGGTGGTCAACAACGGGACTTTTGTCTCTTTGGCTTGCAGCCTTTCCGCGGCGAAACGGCTTCGGGTCATGTTTGCCTTCGCGGACATTCTCTGGATCTGCGGTATGGTGGTCACCGGGCTTTTGATTCTATTGATGAGCGTATTGAACGCCTTTGTCCTCTTTTCGGCGCTGGCGCTGTGCGGCTTAAGCTTTTTCTGGCTGATGATCGACCTTTTGATCCAAAAATGGTTCCGCCTGTAAAAGAAAGATGGAAAACACCGGATGCTTTTTCCGGTGTTTTTTGCTTTTCGGTGTCCAAACTGTGAATGATTTTTTGAGGGACTTGTTTTTTGAAACCGCCTTTGGTATACTGGAAAAGGTAATGCAAAAGAAAGGAATGCGGTTATGAAACGTTTGGTTAAGTATATGGCGGTGTTTTTCGCCGTGATCATGATGCCGGTTTTCGCTATGTCCGGCTGTAAAGAGGCAATCAGCGCCGAAGATATCCAGTATATCCAGTTGGTTGCGCCGGAGGAGGGAAGCGATATCGCGATTTTTGATACCTCTATGGGCGAGATCGTGATCCAGCTTTATACCGATGAAGTGCCGGAAACAGTGGCCAATTTTAAAACATTAGTGGAGGAAGGCTTCTTTGACGGTCAGGTGATCTTCTATCTGGAACCTACGGTAGCTGCGGCAGCGTTTGGAAGCTCGACGCCGGACGGAAACGGCGCCAAGACCTATCAGGGCGAAAAAGCGCTGGAAGCGGAGTATTCTTATAATCTCTGGCCTTTTGCCGGAAGCGTTTCGGCGATCTGTTACCAGTCCGGCAGCTACTTTGGCCGGGACATTTATTATGATTCTCGTTCCTTCTTTATGGGAGATATCGCGATCACCGACGAGGATCGGACGACTATGGAGGAATACCAATTCCCCTATATGCTTCAGCAGGCGTTTGAGGAGATGGGAGGGGTCCCCGGGCTTTCCCAGTACCAGCTGGTGTTCGGAAAGATCATTCAGGGGATGGACGTAGTCAACGCGATGATGGAAGTGGATGCGGAAAAGATCGATCCCGATGATCCGGAGAGCGCGACTTTGCGCCCTGTGACCGATATCGTTATCAACAAGGTGACCCTTTCTACCTATCATGAGGGGGATTACGAGACGTTGGACAATACCATGACCGATGAGGAATTTGAAGAATTTGAAGCACGCTGCGCCTTTGAAGAAGCGTCTCAGGGCAGCGGTGAATAAAAAGGAGCGTCAGATATGATCAATTTCAGAGAAGCAAAAACCGGAGATACCAAGGCGATCATCCACACCAACCGGGGCGACATGGAGTTTTTACTTTTCCCCGAGGTTGCGCCCAAGGCGGTGGAAAATTTTGTGACCCACGCGCAAAACGGCTACTATAACGGGATCATTTTTCACCGGGTTATCAAGGATTTTATGATTCAGGGCGGCGATCCCACCGGTACGGGTATGGGCGGCGAATCCATTTGGGGCAAGCCTTTTGCCGATGAGTTTTCTGAAGAGGCGAGAAACTTCAGAGGCGCTCTTTCTATGGCCAACGCGGGTCCTTCCACCAACGGAAGCCAGTTCTTTGTGGTCCAGGCCGGCGCCGATACGTTAGACGACCGGATGTTTCCTATGCTGGAGCGGCAGGGGAAAACCTTCCCCGAGGAAGCGAAAGTCAAATATCTTGAGGTGGGCGGTACGCCCTGGCTGGACGGGGCCCATACGGTGTTTGGCCAGCTGATTGACGGCGAAGATGTACTGGATGCTATCGCTTCGGTTTCCGTTAACGGGATGTCCAAGCCTTTAAACGATGTGGTCATTGAGGGTATTTCGGTGGTCACGGTAGAATAAGGGAGAAAACAGTTGATGAAAAAACGAAAAGCAGGGATCTTTTCCCTTTTTCTGGTGCTGATGCTGGCCCTTTCCTCATGCGGGGAGGACCCCACCTATTACCAGATCGACGGCAGCTACGAGGGGTTGCCGGTGGCGGTATTCGAGATCGAAGACTATGGGACTGTGAAGGCGGTGCTCTTTGAAAACGACGCCCCCAAAGCGGTAGAGAATTTTATCTCCTTGGCGGAGTCAGGATATTACGACGGGCTGACCTTCCATCGGGTGATCTCCGATTTTATGATCCAGAGCGGCGATCCCAGCGGGGACGGTACCGGCGGGGAATCCATCTATGGGGAAAAGTTCGAGGATGAGTTTTCCAATAACCTCTATCATTTTTACGGCGCGCTTTCTATGGCCAATTCCGGCAAGGATTCCAATGGGAGCCAGTTTTTCATTGTCCAGTCCCACAATGGGGCGGATTACACAGGGTCGTATTTCGACGAACTGATCTCGGGCAATAAAAAATCGGTGAAAGAGCGGGTACAGTCGGACCTTGCCTATTACCGCCAGTATGGTTACAGTGACAGCCAGCTGGAGTCGGTTGAAGATCAGCTCACCGCCTATTACGAAAAGCAAAATACCGGACGCACCAAAAAGTACGATACCGAAGTGATGAATTACTATGCCCAAAACGGGGGGACACCCTATTTGGACGGAAAGCATACCGTTTTTGGCCAGGTGATCGAAGGGATGGAGATCGTGGATAAGATCGCCGACGTGACGGTGGACGATAACGATAAGCCTGTCAATGATATTGTGATCACCTCGGTGACCATTGAGCGATGATTTTACCGGCAGCATGTACGCTGCCGGTTTTTTTTCGCAGGAACGAGCAAAAAAAGCTTCTTTTTTATCCGGTAATTTTTTGATTTAGCCGGATAAAGTCTTTGGAAATGAAATTTCTTAAAAAGGCTATTGCATTTTGCACAAAATTTCAGAAAGAATCTGTCTGAAAGGAAAATCTTTCGTAAAACCGGTACTGTTTTCATAAAAAAGCTTGATTTTTTGACAAAACGAAGGTAAAATAATAATCGTGGAAAATTGGTAATTTTTCCAGAAAACTTATCGTGAAAGGGGTATCAGCATGCTTACGAACAACAAAAACGTGTTAGCGTGGATTGATGAAATGGTTGCTCTTTGTAAGCCGGACAAGATCGTCTGGCTGGATGGCAGCGAAGAACAGCTGAAAGCCTTAACCGAGGAAGCCATCTCTACCGGAGAGATGATTCGCCTGAATCAGGAGAAACTTCCCGGATGCCTTTACCACAGAACGCTTCCCAACGACGTCGCTCGTGTTGAGGACAGAACCTTTATCTGCTCCAAGAAAGAAATCGATGCCGGTCCTACCAACAACTGGTGCGATCCCGACGAGATGCGCGCGAAACTGACCGCTATGTACGACGGCGTTATGAAGGGCCGTACCATGTACGTCATTCCTTATTCTATGGGTCCCTTCGGCTCTCCTCTGGCGAAAGTGGGCGTTGAGCTGACCGACTCCATCTATGTTGTTTTGAACATGGATATTATGACCCGTATGGGCAAAAAAGCCTTTGAGGATCTCGGCGACACCTCCGACGATTTTGTGCGCGGACTCCATTCCAAAGCAGATGTGGATCCCGAAAATCGTTATATCGTCCAGTTCCCTGAGGACAACACCATTTGGTCCATCAACTCTGCGTACGGCGGAAACGTCATCCTGAGCAAGAAGTGCTTTGCGCTGCGGATCGCTTCCTACCAGGGCAGAAACGAAGGCTGGATGGCGGAGCATATGCTCATCCTCGGCATCGAAGCGCCTAATGGCGAAGTGACCTACGTTTGTGCTGCGTTCCCTTCTGCCTGCGGTAAAACCAACTTGGCGATGCTGATTCCCCCTGAGGTATACCAGAAGAAGGGTTACAAGGTTTGGACGGTAGGCGACGATATCGCCTGGCTGAAACCCGGTCCTGACGGACGGCTTTACGCCATCAACCCGGAGAACGGCTTCTTTGGCGTTGCTCCCGGTACCAATATGAAATCCAACCCCAACGCTTTGATCTCCACCCAGAAGAACACCATCTTCACCAACGTGGCGATCAACAACGACGACAACACCGTTTGGTGGGAAGGTCTGGATAAGAATCCTCCCGAAAATGCCACCGAGTGGAAGGGCGCGAAGGTCAACGGAAAAGAGTATGTTGCGGACGGCAATAAGCTTGCTCATCCCAACTCCCGTTTCACCGCTCCCGCCATCAACTGCCCCTGCATCAGCCCCGAATTCAACAATCCGGACGGCGTCCCCGTTTCCGCGATCATCTTCGGCGGCCGCCGGGCGAAGACCGCTCCGCTGGTTTACCAGTCCTTTGACTGGAAGCATGGTACCTTCGTAGGTTCCATTATGGCGTCTGAGACCACCGCTGCTGCGGCTGGCGCGACGGGCGTTGTCCGCCGTGACCCCATGGCGATGCTTCCCTTCTGCGGCTACAATATGGCGGATTACTGGCAGCACTGGCTGGATATGGGCGAGAAATTGGGCGACAAAGCGCCGAAGATCTTCCATGTCAACTGGTTCAGAACCGACGATGAGGGCAACTTCATTTGGCCGGGCTTCGGCGACAATATGCGCGTACTGGCCTGGATCGCTGACCGCTGCAAAGGCACCGCTGACGCGGTAGAGACCGCTATCGGTTACGAGCCTAAGGCGGAGGACATCAACCTCGAGGGTCTGGACATCGACATCAATGTCATCAAAGACCTGCTCAGCGTGGATAAGGAGTCCTGGCTCGAGGATATCGATCGCCCCGAGACCGGTATCGAAGCGTTCTACGCCAAATTCGGCGACAAGCTGCCCGCAGAGATGAGAAAGCAGCTGGATGCTTTGAGAGACCGTCTTTCCAAGTAATTGCAACTCAAAAAGCCTTCGGAATTTTCCGAAGGCTTTTTTCTGCGCTTTTTTAAAATCAGCGAATGGGCAGTTTTTAATCGCGGATCCCAAAGAGAAGACAGGTATTTTGGCGCGCCGCGTCGATTACTTTGCGCACAGGAAGACCTTTGATCCCGGCGATCTTTTCTGCCGTTTTTTGGATCATGGAAGATTCGCAGCGTTTTCCTCTGTGGGGAACCGGCGCCATATAGGGACAGTCTGTCTCTAAGAGCAGCCGGTCCAACGGGACCACAGCGCAGGCTTCCAGAGGCCGTTTCGCGTTTTGGAAGGTAACCGCTCCGGTAAAGCCGATATAGTATCCCAGCTTAAGATATTCCAGCGCCGTTTCTTTGGAACCGCTGAAGCAGTGGACTACGCCGGTCACCTTGGGAAACCGTTTGACGATCTCTAAGGTGTCGGCGCTGGCTTCCCTCGAATGGATGATAACGGGAAGATTATTTTCGCTCGCGTACTCCATCTGGCGGGCGAAAACGGTTTTTTGAAGCTCCTTTTGAGAGAGACCGTAATGGTAGTCCAATCCGATCTCTCCTATCGCCACCATCTTGGGGTTGGAAAACAGCTCGGTGAGCTTTGCAAAATCCTCTTCGGAAAAATCTTCCACATTATGGGGATGGTAGCCGGCGGCGGCGTAGATCTTCGGATAGCGTTCGCTGAGGGCGAGGGCTTGCAGGCTGCTTTGCAAATCACAGCCCACATTTAGGATCCCACTAATCCCCGACGCGAAGAGCGCGTCCAGCAAGGAAAAGCGGTCTTCGTCAAACCGCTCGTCGTCATAGTGGGCATGGGAATCGAAGATGCCGCTGTTTTCGGAATATTGGATCATAAGGGTTCCTTTCTCGTTGGGGAAGGGTCAGCGGACCTTGCTGCCGTTAGGAATGGAAGGATCGGCAAAAATCACCTTGACGTCGTCCTCTCCCGCGTCCGCCGCCAAAATCATCCCTTCGCTCACTTCTCCGCAGAGGGTAGCGGGTTTTAAGTTGGCGACGATGAGAACCTTTTTTCCGATGAGGTCTTCGGGGGCGTACCATTTGGCGATACCGGAAACCACCTGGCGGCCGCCTCTTCCGTCGTCTAACTGTAACCGCAAAAGCTTTTTCGCTTTCTTCATCTTTTCACATTCCTTCACTTCCGCTACCAGTAGTTCCGTTTTGGAAAAATCGTCGATGGAGATGGTGGCGACGCCTTCCGGCTTTTCTTCTTCCGCCTGTGCCGCCGCAATTTGGGGCGCGATGATCTCTTTTTCGATCCGTTCCAACGTTTTGGCTTCGTCCAGTCGGGCAAACAGGGCTTTTGCCTCGCCAACCTTCCGGGGAGCACCCTGGCCAAAGGTCAAAGACGCAAAGGAAGCGTCGGGAGAGCCGATCTGCTCGATGATGGATGCCGCCGTTTCCGGCATAAAGGGGGTCAGCAAAACGCCGATAAAACGGATGCTTTCCATTAAGTTGGACAATACCTGTTTTAACCGGGGAAGAGCACTTTCCTCTTTGGCTAACGCCCAGGGCGCCGTTTCGTCGATATATTTGTTGGAACGCTGGCAAAGGGCGATAATATGGCTTAACGCTTCGGAGGTCTTATATTCATCCATCAGGGAAACCACATTTTCCTTGGTGGATTTTGCCAAAGCGGCGAGGTCTTCGTCCAGGGGATCGCCCACCGAAGCGGCGTCGATCTCTCCGTTAAAGTATTTATTGGCCATGGTCACCGTTCGGTTGATGAGGTTGCCCAGAGTGTTGGCTAAATCGGTGTTGTACCGGGTGATGACGTTTTCGTAGGTGATGTTGCCGTCCTGGGCGTAAGGCATATTGGCAAGGAGATAATACCGCACCGCGTCTACGCCAAACAGAGAGACCAAATCGTCAGCATAGATGACATTGCCTTTGGATTTGCTCATCTTGTCGGTGCCGGACAAAAGCCAGGGATGACCGAAGACCTGTTTGGGAAGCTCTTCGCCCAGCGCCATTAGGAAGATGGGCCAGTAAATGGTATGGAACCGTAAAATGTCCTTGCCGATGATATGAACATCTGCGGGCCAGTACTTTTCAAATTTTTCACTCTTATGATCCGGATCGTATCCCAGGACGGTGATATAGTTGGTCAAAGCGTCCAGCCAGACATATACCACATGCTTATCGTCAAAGTCCACCGGGATCCCCCATTTGAAAGAGGTACGGGAGACGCAGAGATCCTGAAGTCCCGGCTTCAGGAAATTGTTGATCATCTCTTTTTTCCGGGATTCAGGGACGATAAAGTCGGGGTTTTCCTCGATATGCTTCATCAGCCGGTCCTGATACTTGCTCATTTTGAAGAAGTACGCTTCCTCTTTGGCTTCGGTGACCGGACGGCCGCAATCGGGACAGCAGCCGTCTACCAGCTGACTTTCGGTCCAGAAGGATTCGCAGGGAGTGCAGTATTTTCCGCTGTACTCGCTTTTGTAGATATCTCCCTGTTCATAGAGCTTTTTAAAGATCTTTTGGACCACCTTTTCATGATAGTCGTCGGTGGTCCGGATAAAGTGATCGTAGCTTGTGTTCATACAATCCCAAATGTCCCGCACCTCTTTGGAGACCTTGTCCACATATTCTTTGGGGGACACGCCGGCGGCGTTGGCGTACTCTTCGATTTTCTGACCATGCTCATCGGTGCCGGTGCAGAAAAAGACATCGTACCCCAAAAGCCGTTTCATTCGGGCTACCGCGTCGGACAACACGATCTCATAGGTGTTTCCGATATGAGGCTTACGAGAGGTGTAAGCGATGGCGGTCGTCAAATAAAATTTTTCTTTCATCTTTTCCACTCCTTACAAATAAAAAAGCCCGTCTTCCGCCCTTTGGCTTGAAGACGAAGCTCACTTCGTGGTACCACTTCAATTCGTCTGAAAAACAGACCTCTGCCCGTACTGACATACGGCTTTGCTATAACAGGCAAACCCTGTCGCACCCTAAGAACACTCCTCAGGCACGCCGTTCAAAAACCATGTTCGATAGCGCTTCGACGCCCTCTTTCAGCGGACAAGGGCTCTCTGTGGGGGAAGGAAGCTACCTACTCTTTTTCTCATCACGTTTATTTCCCTCATCATAGCACGCTTTTTTTCCTTTGTCAACAATCCGTTGACCTTTTTCCCCGTTTTTAGTAAAATAGAAAGAAAATCGGCAAAGGAGTATGGACATGGAAGAATTGGCAAAACGATTTTCCGAAAAAGGGTTTCACACGGCGGTATTTTCTTCCGGCGAAGAAGCGGTAAAGGCGGTATTGGAGCTGATCGGAAGGGGAAAGACGGTAGGAATCGGCGGATCCAAAACGGTGGACCAGCTTTCCCTATACGACCTTTTACAGGCGCAGGACAACCGGGTGATCTGGCATTGGAAGGAAAAAGACAAGCTTAAAGCGAGACGGGAATCCCTTTTTTCCGACTTTTACCTTTGCAGCAGCAACGCCGTCACAAGAGACGGTAAGCTTGTAAACATCGACGGCACCGGAAACCGTGCTGCGGCGATGATGTTCGGGCCGAAAAATCTCATCTTCCTCGTGGGGAAGAATAAGATCGTGGACGATGTGGAAGCAGGGATCTTAAGGATCAAGGACCAGGCTTGCGGACCCAACGCCAGAAGACAGAATCTCAACGTGCCCTGCGCGTTTACCAACCGGTGCGCGGATTGCCATACCAAAGACCGGATGTGCAATCTCTTTTTGGTACATGAGTATCCATCCAAAGGAATTGAAAATACCTACCTCTTTTTCATCGACGAGGAACTGGGGTTGTAAAAAAGGAAAAGCCCGGGAAACCGGGCCTTTTTTGGGGCTATGTAGTCCCAAACGGAGTTCTGCTTCCCAGACCGAAGCTGATGGATAACGCGCTGTCCACCGAAGCCATGGCGTTTTTGGGAAGTTCTCCCATTTTTTCTTTGAGCCGCCGTTTGTCTAAGGTTCGGACCTGTTCCAATAAAACAATGGAATCCTTTTGCAGTCCGCAGCTTGCGGCGCTCACTTCGATATGGGTGGGGAGCCGGGTTTTGTCTTTCTGGCTGGTGATGGCGGCGGCAATGACGGTGGGGCTGTATTTATTGCCAACGTCATTTTGAATAATAAGGACCGGCCGCACGCCGCCTTGCTCGGAACCCACCACGGGGCTGAGATCGGCGTAGTAAATTTCTCCCCGCTTGACAGACATAGGGAAGACCTCCTTTTCTTTTACTGTTTTTAGTATGAGCGGGAAGGAAAGATTTCATACAATATAAAATCTTCTTTCTTATTTTCAGTGTATGCGTTTTGGGCATCTGCGGTGAGATGGGGAAAAGAAAAGGAAAGAGGAGCATTCCGGTTTCGGAGAGACTTTTTCTCAAAAAGGAAAGAAAAACGGGTGGATATCCCGCCAAATGAGGAATAGTTGCTATTGCTTACGAAAAGTGATATGATAGAAAACAGGATGACTGATTTAGGAGGGTTATTTTGATCTCACTATTGTCCCGAATCTTTATTCCCCAAAGGGAGCAGTACGCTTCGCCTTTGGTCCGGCGTGCTTACGGTACTCTTTGCGGCTTTTTGGGGATTTTTTTGAATTTGTGCTTGTTTTTGATGAAGCTCATCGTAGGGTCTCTTTCCGGATCGGTGGCGGTGACGGCGGACGCCTTCAACAACCTTTCCGACGCGGGAAGCTCAGTGATCACGCTGATCGGTTTTCGCCTTTCGGCACAGAAATCCGACGCGGAACACCCTTTCGGCCATGGACGGTTTGAATACATTTCCGGTTTTATCGTAGCGCTTATCATCTTTTTGGTGGCGGGAGAACTGTTGAAATCTTCTGTCGAAAAGATCATCCACCCCGAAGAGGTGGTCTTTTCCTATCTTACCGGCGGGATTCTGCTTGCGTCTATCGCCGTAAAGGGATATATGTACTTTTATAATAAGCGCATCGGCGAAAAGATCCAGTCTTCGGCGATGAAGGCTACCGCCACCGACTCATTGAGCGACGCGGTGGCAACCACGGCGGTTTTGCTTTCTATGGTCATCGGCTCTTTCCTCCCCATTTCCATCGACGGGTATTTCGGTGTTTTAGTAGCCCTGTTCATTTTAAAGGCAGGTATCGGCGTAGCGAAGGAGACTATCTCCCCCTTATTAGGCCAGGCACCGGACCGGGAGTTTGTAGAACAGATCCGGAGTATGGTAGAGGCTTATCCCGAGATCATCGGCGTCCATGACCTGATCGTTCATGATTACGGCCCGGGAAGACAGATCATTTCTCTGCATGCCGAGGTGGACGCCAGGGGAGATATTTTGGCGCTTCATGATGTGATCGACAACATTGAACGGGAACTCAAGGAAAAGCTTTCCTGCGACGCTACCATCCATATGGATCCGGTGGCGGTGGGAGATCCGCTGACGGAGAAGCTGAAACAGTACTTGACAAAGGAAGCCAAAGCGCAGATCGATTCCCAGTGCGGTATCCATGACCTTCGCATTGTAAAGGGTCCCAGCCACACCAATGTGATCTTCGATATTGAGGTTCCCTACGGCATTTCCCTTACCGATAAAGAGGTCGCCGCGCGGCTGAATGCGCTGGTCAAAGAGTTTAATCGTGCGTTTTACGCGGTGGTACAGGTGGATAAACGGCGTTTTTGATCCCTTTGGGTTATAATAAGCAAAAGGATATGGATACAAAGGAGGATGTTATGAAGTATCAAAATTTATTTACCCCGGTGGCCATTGGAAACTGTGTCATCAAAAACCGGTTTGCCATGGCGCCTATGGGTCCTTTGGGGCTGGGGGATGCTGAGGGCGGCTTTAACCAGCGGGGCATCGATTACTACACCGAGCGGGCCAAAGGCGGGACTGGACTGATCATTACCGGCGTGACCTTTGTGGATAACGAGGTAGAGGAACATGGTATGCCCAACTGCCCTTGCTCTACCTACAATCCGGTACAGTTCGTCCGCACTTCCAGAGAGATGACCGAGCGGATCCATGCTTACGGCGCCAAGATCTTTTTACAGATGTCCGGCGGCTTCGGGCGGGTCACCATCCCTACCAATTTGGGAGAGTATCCTCCTGTCGCACCTTCTCCCATTCCGCACCGCTGGCTGGATAAGATCTGCCGGGAGCTCACCAAAGAGGAAATCCATACCATTGTCAAAAAGTTCGGAGAGGGCGCGTTCAACGCCAAACGGGCGGGATTTGACGGTGTCCAGATCCACGCGGTACACGAAGGATACCTCATCGACCAGTTTGCCATTTCCTTCTTCAATCACCGTACCGACGAGTACGGCGGTTCTTTGGAAAACCGGCTCCGCTTTGCAAGAGAGATCGTCGAGGAGATCAAGGCACGCTGCGGAAAGGACTTCCCGGTGACGCTGCGGTTCAGCCCCAAAAGCTTTATCAAAGACTGGCGGGTGGGAGCGCTTCCCGGAGAAGTGTTTGAAGAAAAGGGAAGAGACGTTCCCGAAGGCTTAGAGGCGGCGAAGCTTTTGGTTTCCTACGGCTACGACGCTTTGGATGTGGATGTGGGAAGCTACGACGCATGGTGGTGGAGTCATCCCCCCATGTATCAGGAAAAAGGGCTTTACCGTCCTTATGCCAAAATGGTCAAGGAGGTTGTTGACGTGCCGGTGATCTGCGCCGGACGGATGGACAATCCCGATATGGCGTCTCAGGCGATTGCCGACGGGACATGCGATATGATCTCCCTTGGCCGTCCTTTGCTCGCCGACGCGGATTATGTCAATAAGCTGCGCAGCGGCAACGTTGCCCGCATCCGTCCCTGCCTTTCCTGCCAGGAAGGCTGTATGGGAAGGATCCAGGAGTATTCCGCTTTGAACTGCGCCGTCAATCCGGCAGCATGCCGGGAGCGTGCGGCGGCGCTGACGCCTGCTTTGAAAAAGAAAAAGGTACTCATTATCGGCGGTGGTCCTGCGGGCTGTGAGGCGGCGAGAGTGTTGGCGCTTCGGGGACATGAGCCGGTATTATATGAGGCAAAGGACCGTTTGGGAGGCAATCTGATCCCCGGCGGCCAGCCTGATTTTAAAGAGGACGATCTGGCATTGGCGGCATGGTATGAGACCGAGCTGAAGGCGGTGGGAGTTACGGTGCATTTGAACGCCAAAGCCGGCGAGGAGACGGTCAAAAAGGAAAACCCCGATACGGTGATCGTAGCGGTGGGTTCCGAGCCGAAAATGCTTTCCATTCCCGGCGATACCGTCTACGCGGCGGAGGAAGTTTTGCTGGGACAGAAGGATCCGGGACAAAATGTGATCATGGTCGGCGGCGGCTTAGTGGGATGTGAAACGGCGTTATGGCTTGCGAAGGCCGGTAAAAAGGTGACCCTCGTAGAGCTTGCGGACAAAATCTTGGGAGTCAACGGCCCTCTTTGCCACGCCAACAGCGAGATGTTGGAGGCACTCATTCCCTTTAACGGCATCGATGTGTTGACATCCTCCACGGTGGTTTCCTGCGACGGAAAGACGGCGAAGATCAAAACTCCCGACGGGGAGAAGGAGATCCCTGCCGACAGCGTCGTGCTGGCAGTGGGCTATCGTTCCCGGAAGGAGCTGTACGAAAAGCTGTTCGATTCGGTAGAGGAATTGTACCAGATCGGCGACGGCAAAAATGTTTCCAATATTATGTACGCTATTTGGGACGCATACGAAGTGGCAAGCCACATTTGATCCAAAAGAAAAAGGAAGCCTTTGGCTTCCTTTTTTGCGTTTTTATGATAGTTCTTCCAGTGTGCTTGCCGCCATCTCCGCCGCCGCCGTAATGGCATCGCCCAAGGGGAGATTTTTGACTCCTACTACCGAGATCCCACAGCGGTTGACCGGAATCAGTATCTTTTCCGCACTGCTTTCACCTACTGCCGCCGCCATTTTGGGCGTCACTTCTCCGTAAAGAGCATCGGGGATCAAAATGCCGATGGGGCCGATAATGACCTTTGCCTTTTTACTTAGTACCAAGACCGGATTTTCTCCGGTGGCGCCATGGACGGCTCCCGCCTTGAGCATAGCGCTGGTGGCGATGGTGTTGGTCCCCACCGCCACGATCTCCTCGTTCGGACAGTGCAGTAACAATTGTTCCACCAACAATTTTCCCATACGGCCTCCCTGACCGTCGATCACCAAGATCATAGCGTCCCTCCTTATTTTTTCTTATGGTACTCTATTTTTCCTTTTCCGTCAAGAAGAGGATGGTTCTTGACAAAAAAATACGGTTTTGTTATAATAGACCTGCTTCGTGAGGGAGTAGTCAGCGCGTCTGCGCGGCAAGTCAAAATACTGGCCTTTTGGTCTGGCTTTCCTTAAAAGACAAGACTCACGCATGGATTTCCCATGCGTGGGTCTTTTTATATGGATCAAAAAAGAAACAGGAGTGAAAAGTATGGGTATTTTGGAGCTATGTCTGATTGGAGTGGGCCTTTCGATGGACGCCTTTGCGGTGTCGGTATGTAAGGGGCTGGAGATGCCAAAGATCAACAAAGTCCAGCTTTTTTTCATCGCTTTGTTTTTCGGCGGCTTCCAGGCGCTGATGCCCTTGATCGGGTACTTTTTAGGAAAACAGTTTGAACAGTACATCGTAAGCTTCGATCACTGGGTCGCTTTTGCGCTGCTTGCCTTTATTGGCGGAAAGATGATCTATGAAGCGATTAAAGGGGACGACTGTGAGGAATGTAAGGAAGAGCGCTTTTCCTTTAAGGAGCTGACCATGATGGCGATAGCCACCAGCATCGACGCGTTGGCGGTAGGGATCACCTTCGCCTTTTTAAAGGTCAGCATCTGGCTTTCCATTTTGCTGATCGGCTCTATCACCTTTGTCCTGTCCGGGACAGGGGTGTTCATCGGCCATCAATTCGGCGCCCGGTATCAAAGCAAGGCGGAGCTTTTGGGGGGCGTGATCTTAGTGCTGATCGGATGTAAGATCTTATTAGAGCATTTGGAGCTTCTCCCGTTTTAGGATGTGAAAAAACCGTTTCCAAGGCTTGAATCTTGAGCAGAAATGACGAAAACCAAGCCGTTTTTTCTCTATTTTTCATAATTTGTCAGTTTCCTTTTGCCGAAAGATTTGTTATACTTAAAGAGTAGAAACTAAAATAGCGGAGGGAATTATGGCTGAAAAATATAAAGCAGGAATCGACGTGGGATCGACGACCGTCAAGGTGTCGATTTTGGACGAAAAGGATCAGCTGCTGTTTGGCGAGTATCGCCGCCATCGCGCCCATATTCAGGAGACGCTCAGCGCGCTTTTGAAGCAGGCGAAGGAACAGCTCGGCGAAATTTCTCTGCGCTTTGCCATTACGGGCAGCGGCAGTATCAATTTGTCCAAGGCGTTACATATTCCATTTATTCAGGAAGTGGTGGCAGTGGCCGCCGCTTTGGAAAACGGCTATCCCAAAACCGATGTGGCGATCGAGCTGGGCGGTGAGGATGCCAAGATCATTTATTTTACCGGCGGACTGGAGCAGCGGATGAACGGCGTTTGCGCCGGCGGTACCGGTTCGTTTATCGACCAGATGGCGGCGCTGCTGCAAACCGACGCAGTAGGCTTAAATACTGCTGCCGCCGATTATAAGGAAATCTATCCCATTGCCGCCCGATGCGGCGTTTTCGCCAAAAGCGATATCCAGCCCCTCATCAATGAAGGCGCGACTTTGCCTGACTTGGCGGCGTCCATCTTCCAGGCGGTGGTCAATCAGACCATCAGCGGCTTGGCCTGCGGCAAGCCTATCCGGGGGAATGTGGCCTTTTTGGGAGGTCCTTTGCATTTTCTCCCCGAACTGAAAAAGGCGTTTATCCGGACGCTGAAATTAACGCCACAGCAGGTTATCGATCCGAAAAACTCCCACCTTTTTGCGGCGATAGGCGCCGCTATTGCTTCGGAGGACGGGGAAGAACAGTCCATTTCCGAAATGATCCATAAGCTGGATCAGGGGATCCATATGGATTTTGAGCTGAAACGGCTCGCCCCTTTATTTGAAAACCAGGAGGAATACGACGCTTTTTCCCGCCGCCACCGGCAACATACCGTGAAAAAGCGGCCGCTTTCGGGGTACGAGGGAAATTGTTACCTTGGCATCGACGCCGGCTCGACTACTACCAAGCTGGCGTTGATCGATGACGAGGGCGCTTTGCTCTGGTCTTATTACAGCTCCAATGAGGAAGGACCGGTGAAAACGGCGATCCGGGCTGTGACCGCGCTGTCCGAAGAGCTTCCCAAGGGAGCGAAGATTCGCTATGGCTGCTCCACCGGTTACGGGGAGTCGTTAGTGAAATCTGCTTTCCGGCTGGACGAGGGAGAAGTAGAGACCATCGCCCATTATTACGCCGCATCCTTTTTTGACCCCGAGGTGGACTGTATTTTGGACATCGGCGGTCAGGACATGAAGTGCATCAAGATCAAAAACGGCTCGGTAGACACCATTTTGCTCAATGAGGCGTGTTCTTCGGGATGCGGATCCTTTATCGAAAACTTTGCCAACTCCTTAGGCTACTCTGCGGCGGATTTCGCCAAAGAGGCGCTGTTTGCCAAAAATCCCATTGATTTAGGTACCCGCTGTACCGTGTTTATGAATTCCAATGTGAAACAGGCGCAAAAAGAGGGCGCTACGGTGTCGGATATCTCGGCGGGGCTCGCTTATTCGGTTATCAAAAACGCGCTTTTTAAGGTCATTAAGCTTTCCTCGGCGGGAGAGCTTGGAAACCATGTGGTGACCCAGGGCGGGACCTTCTATAACGAAGCGGTGCTCCGGGCGTTTGAGAAGGTGGCGGGATGCGACGCGGTCTGTCCCGATATTTCCGGGATCATGGGCGCCTTCGGCGCGGCGCTGATTGCCAGAGAGCGTTCGGCGGAGGGCGAGACTACCATGCTTTCCATCGAAGAGATCAAAGCCCTTACCTACACCACCTCTACAGTGCGCTGCGGACGGTGCGCCAATAACTGTATGCTCACCATCAACCGTTTCCCTGACGGACGCCGCCATATCACCGGAAACCGGTGTGAGCGGGGGTTAGGGAAGGAAGCGTCCAAGGAGCAGGTTCCGAACCTGTACCAATATAAATTGGACCGCCTTTTCCGTTATCCCTCTCTCCCTGAAAGCGAAGCAAGCCGGGGGGTGATCGGCATCCCGCGGGTGCTGAACATGTATGAAAACTACCCCTTCTGGGCGACCTTCTTTTCCAAGCTTCATTTTTCGGTGGTGCTTTCGCCTTTGTCCTCCCGCCAGATCTACGAGCGGGGGATGGAGTCCATTCCCTCGGAATCGGAATGCTACCCGGCGAAGCTGGCTCATGGCCATGTGCAGTGGCTCATTGACCAGGGCGTCAAGACCATTTTCCACCCTTGCGTTTTTTATGAGCGAAAGGAAACGCCGGACGCCCAAAATCAATATAACTGTCCCATTGTTATCTCCTATGCGGAAAATTTAAAAAACAACGTGGATGACATCCGAGAGAAGGGTGTCACCTATCTTCGCCCCTTTGTTTCCTTAGCCAGCGAGAAGGTGGCGGCGGAGCGGTTGGTCCGCTTTTTCAAAAGCCACTTTGCGATTCCCGCCGATGAAGTGGTTGCCGCGGTAAAAAAGGCGTATCAAGAGCTGATACAGGCTAAGGCGGACGTAAAAGCGGAAGGACAAAAGGCCCTTCAGTGGATGAAAGAAAACGGAAGGAAAGGGATCGTGCTGGCGGGGCGGCCTTATCATATCGATCCGGAGATCAACCATGGCATTCCGGAGATGATCAACAGCTATGGGCTGGCGGTGCTGAGCGAGGATTCCATTACCCTTTCTCACGACCCCTCCCGTCCCCTTCGGGTCAACGATCAGTGGACCTACCATTCCAGGCTTTATACGGCGGCGGAATTTGTACGGGACCGAAACGATGTGGAACTGATCCAGCTCAACAGCTTCGGATGCGGACTGGATGCGGTCACCACCGATCAGGTTTCGGAGATTTTAGAGAAGGTCAACAAGCTTTATACGGTCTTAAAGATCGATGAGGTCAACAATTTAGGCGCAGCCCGGATCCGTCTTCGCTCCCTTCTGGCGGCGATGCGTATGCGGGAGGAAAAGGGCGTCAAGATCCAGAAAGCGCCTACCAGCTATCATCGGGCGGAATATACCAAGGAGATGCAAAAGGAAGGTTATACCATTATCGCCCCTCAGATGTCTCCCATTCATTTCGACCTGGTAGCGCCGGTGTTCCGCCGGTACGGATTCCGGCTGGAGGTGCTGGAAAACGATACCCGGGCGGCCATCGATACCGGGCTCCAGTTTGTCAACAATGACGCTTGCTTCCCGTCGCTGACGGTGGTGGGACAGATTATGAACGCGGTGCTGTCCGGAGAATATGACACCGACCACCTGGCCATTATGATGACCCAGACCGGGGGATGCTGCCGGGCGTCCAACTATGTGGGCTTTATTCGGAGGGCATTAGACCGGGTGAATTTGTCCCATATCCCGGTCATTTCCTTAAACGCCAACGGCATGGAGAAAAACTCCGGCTTCCGTTTGGCGCCCGGGCTGATCCTTCGGGCGATCCGCGCGGTGGTGTTAGGGGATCTGTTTATGCGCTGTCTCTACCGGGTTCGCCCCTACGAGAAAGTCAAAGGAAGCGCAAACCAGCTTTGGGAAACGCTTCAAAAAGAATGTATCGACGAGCTAAAAGGTCCTCATTTTACCAAAGGACAGTATAGCCGCCTTTGTCGGAAGATTGTTTCTTCCTTCGATACGTTTCCCATTGACGAATCCCTTAGAAAGCCCCGGGTCGGAATTGTGGGCGAAATTTTGGTGAAATATCTGCCCTTGGCAAACAATCATTTGGTGGATCTCTTAGAGAAGGAAGGCGCCGAAGCGGTGGTTCCCGATTTACTGGATTTCTTTAACTACTGTTTCTATAACGGGGATTATCGAAGCGAATACTTAGGCGGAAGCAAGTTCGGCGGATGGATGGGCGATTTGGTTTGCTCCATCATTGCGCAGGTTCGAAAACCCGCCATAGATGCGTTAAAGGCGTCTAAACGGTTTGAGCCGCCGGTTCCGATTCGGCAGGTGGCAGATTACGCCAAGCCCTTCTTATCCATTGGAAACCAGGCCGGAGAAGGCTGGTTTTTGACTGGAGAAATGGTGGAACTGATTCGCTCCGGCGTTTGCAATATCGTTTGTATCCAGCCTTTCGCCTGTTTGCCCAATCATGTGGTGGGAAAAGGCGTTATCAAATCTTTGCGCAGTACCTATCATCAGGCGAACATCGTCGCGGTGGATTACGATCCCGGCGCCAGCGAAGTGAATCAGCTCAACCGGATCAAGCTGATGCTTTCCACTGCAAAAAAGAATTTAGCAGCAGATTAAAAAGGAAAAACAGCCGTCTCTGAAAAAGGGACGGCTGTTTTTTAACTAAAATTTTAAATAATGCTGGTATTTAGAAAGATGTTTTTGGATATAAAATATAAAAAATATGAATAAATTTTAACATATAGATAATTTACATTTGTTTTCTGATTTGATATAATGAGAATGCAAAACGGAAACTACTGGCAGGCGGATGCTTATGCGACCTGGGGCGAGCAAACCCAGGATATTATGGTTCCGCTGGAAGCATCCTTTACTAGTGATGAGTCCACCGAGTATACCACATTATTTGTGGATATCGAATCCTATGTAGCGGAAAACACCGTTAAATTCATCATTGGTACCTTGGATATTGACCGGGATTGGGGGACTTTCATATCAGATCTGGAAAAAATGAACGTGGCGCGGTGTGTGGAATTGAAGCAGGCTTCGGTAGACCGTTACTACGGAAAGAAATGGCTCCTTGAAGAGAATTAAAAATGATTCGATAAAAAACGCTCCGGGAAACCGGGGCGTTTTTTTATGAAAAAAATGAAATTTTGTCCATGAAATGAATGAAAAAAGATGAGACTTCTTTAAGATATGGACGATATTTCATATTTTGGAAAGCACAATCCTAACGTAAGTAATAAAAATACAAAGAAAAATTCAATAATCTTTACAGAAAATGGTAAAAACAGAAAAAATTCATAGCACATAAAAGATGAAAAGCCAATATATATATATATAAATATATATGAAATTCTAAATATTTTGATAAATTGCACAAGAAAAGCTTTTTTTCTTTTAACAATTATCCTATTACAATTTGTTGCTCTTTATGGTAGTATGATAATGTAAGTTTATAACTTGATTAAGATGCAAGGAGGCTTCAGTATGAAGAAACGAATTTTGGCGATGCTTCTCGCGGGATCGATGCTGGTATTTTCGGCAGTGTCCTGTGGAGATGATCAGGGCTCTTCTTCCCAAAGCTCCGGTTCCTCTACGGCATCAGGGAGCACAGAAAGCAATGATGCGGAAGAAGAGATCGTAACCGAGATCACCCTTCCCATTACCGAAGAGAAAGTCACCTTTACCGAGTGGAGAAGCTGGTCCAACAACTGGCTGACCAACTATGGAGAGGTCAGAGGTATTCAGGAAGTGGAACGTTTGACCAACGTAAGAGTGGAATACACCTGTGTACCCGGATCGGCGGCTTTGGAAAAGTTTGGTCTTCTTCTGGCGTCCGGTGAATATCCGAGTATGATTCAGGCGTCGGATTCCATCGTGTATCCCGGCGGCCTGGATGCGGGGATAGCAGATGGTGTTTTGCGGGATATGACGGAATACGTTCGGAAGTATATGCCTAATTACCGGAGCATTTTGGAAAATGACGAGGGAATTAAGCGAATCGCCATCACGGATGAAGGCAAAAACGTGGGAATCTATATGATCCGCTGCTATGTAGACGGACATAATCAGGAAGTGGTCATTCAAAACGAGCCTGCCTGGTGCGGTATGGCGGTGCGGAAGGACTGGCTGGATGAGCTCAATATGGAAGTTCCTCGGACTATTGATGAGCTCTATGATGTGCTGGTTGCATTCAAGGACAATTACGGCGCCTGGATGCACCTTTATAAAGATGGTACCATCGGAAACGATTATATCCTTTCTGCTTACGGCGTAATGCAGGACTTTTATATGATCGACGGCGGCGATACGGTAGGGTTTGGTCCTACTACTGAGGAGTACAAAACCTACCTGAAGCTGATGCGGGATTGGTATGCGGAAGGCCTTATCGACCCCGACTTTACGTCCACCAGTTCCACTTATATCCTGACTGATGATGAGTATTTTGCCAACAATAAGTGCGGCGTAGGTGTGGCTTTACAGGGCACTAGCGGAAACTATTATTACTACAGCGGTTATACCAGCGAGGAAGATTTCTGGCTGGAGCCTATCGAAGGCCCGGTGCTGAATGAAGGCGATACTACCGTTTCCACCTATCCTTCCTACACTGCTACGGTGCCTCAGCTGATCTGTACTTCGGTTTCCGATGAGGATATGCCGGTGCTGGCAAAATTCTTAGACTGGCACTACACCTATGATTACGCGGTTATTGCTTCCTTTGGTGTGGAAGGCGAGTCCTACGAGATCGACGAAAACAGCGAATGGTATTACGTTTGGACCGATACGGTTATGAAACCTGAGGGTATGACGCCTTTTGACGCGAGACCTCTTTACGGCTTGTTCGATAACGTTGGATATATGAACTGGAAAGCGCAGTTTGAAATCAACGAAGCGACTGGAAATACCTGGAGCGCCTATTCTTACGAGGTATGGGGAAGACAGACTGATGATATTATGATCCCGTTGGGCGCGTCCTTTACGGCGGATGAAGCGACAGAGTACAATAATCTGTATGTGGATATCCAGACTTATGTAGAGGAAAGCACCGTTCAATTTATTATGGGAACGCTGGATATCGACAGTCAGTGGGATAATTACGTTTCTACCCTTGAGGGCATGAACGTAGCCCGCTGCCAGGAACTGCGGCAGGCTTCGGTCGACCGGTACTACAATAAAGTGTGGCTGTTGGATCAGTAACAAGGAGCTTTCAATCAAGAGGGGCCGTAAGGCCCCTCTTTTCATGCGCTGAACGATAGAAAGGGCGCAGATACATATTCGCGCCGATGGATCGCCGGCGGGATCCGTAAAGTATGGCGGGAGAAGCCGCACTTCCCCTTTCCAGAAACGATCGCCTTTGGAAAACGGCAACGGGGACTATGGAGTCAGACGGGAAACCGGGAACAAAAATATACAACAAAGTTTTTAATCAAAGTTTATATAATATGGCTATTGAAGCAAAAAGTAGGTATTTGTATAATATAAGCAGCACAATGATTGTGCGAAATGTTCAGAAGATCTGAAAAAACTCAAGAAAGGAATGAGATGATGAAAAAGAGATTGTTAGCAGCTTTGCTGGCTTTGTCCATGGTGACGGCGTTTGCCGTATCCTGCGGGGATGACCAAGGTTCCTCCTCCCAAAGCTCCAGCTCTGTAACGGCATCGGATGAAAGCTCGGGCGAAGAGGAAGAGATCGTGACCGAGATCACGCTCCCCATTACCGAAGAACCGGTGACCTTTACATGCTGGAAAGCCTGGTCCAGCGATTATCTGACTAATTTAAGCGAAAACTATGCGTTTCAGGAAATGGCCCGTCTGACCGGCGTGACCATTGATTTTACCTGTGTGCCTGCCTCGGCTGCAAAGGAAAAGTTCGGCTTGCTTTTGGCTTCCGGAGAGTACACTGATATGATTGATGGTGAAAATCCGGGTGAGACAGTCGTGTATCCCGGCGGTCTGGATGCGGGGGTTTCCGATGGCATTTTGCGGGATATGACCGAATATGTTCAGAAGTATATGCCCAATTACCGGGCGCTTTTGGAAGAATATCCGGAGATCCTTCAGGTCGCCATCACTGACGAAGGCAAAAATGTGGCCTGTTACGGGATCCGCGCCGATATTGACGGCCCCAACCATGAGGTTGTGGTGCGCAATGAGCCTGCCTGGTGCGGTATGGCCATTCGCCAAGACTGGTTGGATGAACTGAATCTGGAGATTCCCACCACCATTGACGAGCTTCACGACGTTTTGGTGGCGTTTCGGGATAACTACGGAGCCTGGATGCATTTGTATCAGGATGGCACCATCGGAAATGATTACATCCTTTCGGCTTACGGCGTGACCCAGGACTTTTATATGATCGACGGCGGCGATACGGTAGGGTTTGGTCCTACTACTGAGGAGTACAAAACCTACCTGAAGCTGATGCGGGATTGGTATGCGGAAGGTTTGATCGACCCGGATTTCGTTTCTACAAACTCTACCTTTATCCTTACCGATAATGAATACTACGCCAACGATAAGTGCGGCGTAGGAATGTCCTATCATGGAACCAGCGGCCGGTATCATTATATCAACGGATATACCGATAACGAAGACATGTACCTTCGGGCAATGGTCGCTCCGGTTTTGAACGAAGGGGACGAAGTGGTCACTACCTGGCAGTCTATGCCGGCGCTTCGTGCGCATATGACCACCACCAATCTTCCCGAGGAGCTGATGCCAATATATGCGAAATGGCTGGATTGGCACTACACCTATGATTACGCAGTGCTGATGGCTTACGGTATTGAGGGCGAGTCTTATGAAATTGATGAAAACAGCGAGTGGTACTTTGTTTTTACCGACCGGATCAAAAATCCGGAAACCCCTGGTATGACCCCCTCGGCTGCGAAAGGGCTCTGGACCCAAAACAATATTGTCGGCTACATGGATTGGACCAGCGGATTTGAGCTGAATGCCCTTTCCGGAAACACCTGGACCGAGGAATCCTATGAAACCTGGGAGCAGCAGACCGATCAAATCATGCTTCCTATGTACGCTTCTCTTACTACAGAGGAATCCCAGGAATATCAAAGCCTTTATGTGGATATTGAGTCCTATGTGGCGGAAAATACCGTTCAGTTTATTGTAGGAAGCAAGGATATCGATACCGAATGGGATGCTTACCTTGCGGAGTTGGAAAATATGAACGTGGATCGATGTGTGGAATTGAAACAGGCGTCGGTAGACCGTTATTATAACAAACACTGGGTTTTGGCGGATGACGCCAAATAAGTTGTAAGAAAAGCAGCGCTTTAGGGTTCCTTTAAAGTGCTGCTTTTCCCCACATAGACAATTTTTCAGGTGAATCGCAACTGAACAAAGGCAAAAAGGATAAGAAAGCAGGAAAAGTTTAGGCACAATACCGATAAAATCTATACTTTTGTGCATTTTTAGACGTGTTTAGAGGGAAAAGTAAAAAAATAAATAGAAAGAAAACAGTAAAAGTTAATATACTATACAAAATGCACAATAAAAAACGAAATTATTTTATTAAAGGAATATTTACAAATCATTTTCATTTATGCTAACATAGTAATACAAGCAAGTAGTGTAACTACGAAGTAAGGAGGCATAATTGTGAAGAAACGAATTTTGGCGGCCCTTTTAGCGCTCTCAATGATCGCGATGGCGGCAGTTTCCTGCGGAGACGATCAGGGATCTTCTTCTCAAAGCTCCAGCTCCTCTACCGCGTCGGGGGGCACAAGCGGCGATGTGGAAGAAGAAATCGTGACAGAGATCACTCTCCCCATTTCTGAGGAGAAGATGACCTTCACCGAATGGAGAAGCTGGTCTAACGATTATCTCACCAACTACGGCGAGGTTTTGGGCGCCCAGAAGATCGAAGAGCTTACCAACATCCACATTGAGTATACCTGCGTTCCGGAAACAGCGGCAACGGAAAAGTACGGTCTGCTTTTGGCTTCCGGCGAATATCCGGATATGTCCCTTTTTGGTAATTATCCCGGCGGTATGGATGCGGGTGTAGCAGATGGCGTGCTTTGGGATATGACCGAAGCGGTTCGGCTGTATATGCCCAACTATCGGACATTGCTTACCGAGCATGAAGACGTAAAGCAGATTGCTATTACCGATGAAGGCAGAAACGTCGGTATGTATATGATCCGCTGCTATGTAGACGGTCACAACAAAGAAGTTATCGTAGAAACAGAGCCTGCCTGGACCGGTATGACGATCCGGTTAGACTGGTTGGAAGAACTGGATATGGAAATTCCCCGTACCATCGATCAGTTGTATGATGTGCTGGTTGCCTTTAGAGACAATTACGGCGCCTGGATGCATCTGTACCGCAATGGTACCATTGGAAGCGACTACATTCTTTCCGCTTATGGCGTAACGCAGGACTTTTACCTCATTGACGGTACTACCGAAGTTGGCTTTGGTCCTATGACGGAAGAATATAAAACTTACCTGAAGCTGATGCGGGATTGGTATGCGGAAGGTTTGATCGATCCGGACTTCTCCTCTACCAACTCCACCGAAATTTTAACGGATAACGAGTACTTTGCCAACGATAAATGCGGCGTTGGTATCTCCTATCAAGGTACCTGCGGCGACGCTCCCTATCGGAATGGCTACACTGACAACCCGGATATCTGGCTGGAGCCCATTGAAGGCCCGGTGCTGAACGAAGGCGACACCACGGTCACCACTTTCCAATCTAATGTAGCGACTGGTCCTACCTATGTTTATACGTCGGTAACTGCCGAAGAACTTCCTGTGCTGGCAAAATGGCTTGACTGGCATTACACCTACGATTATGCGGTAATCCAAGGCCATGGTGTAGAGGGTTCCACCTATACCATCGACGAGGACAGCGAATGGTACTTCATTTACACCGATAAGATCAAGAATCCGGAAACTCCCGGTATGACGCCGACCACGGCCAGAGGGTTGGAGACCATGTTCAATAACGTAGGTTATATGGACTGGAAGGGCGGCTTCGAACTGAACGAAGCTATTGGAAACACCTTTAGTGAGCACGCTTATGAGGTATGGGGACGTCAGACGGATGACATTATGATCCCTACCGATGCGTCCTTTACTTCGGATGAAGCCAACGAGTACAACAACCTGTTTGTGGACATTGAAACCTATGTAGAGGAAAATACGGTTCAGTTCATTATGGGTACGTTGGATATTGATTCTAACTGGGATAACTTTGTCAGCGGACTGGAAAGTTTGAATATTGCCCGCTGCCTGGAGATCCGTCAGGCATCTGTAGACCGTTTCTATGGCAAGACCTGGTTATTGGAACAGTAATTGACTCTCCTTGTTTATCGCAGCGATGACCCGTTGCAAAAAGAGAAGACTCGCGAAAGCGGGTCTTTTCTTTTTGCAAGTAATAGCAAAAAATAATTCCGCTTATTTTTTATTTATATGTATAATTTATACAAAAGAAATAAAATAATTTTAAAGAAAAAGTTATTTACATTTCATTTCTTGCATGTTACAATGAGGATACCAATAGCGTACTTCGCGACAAAAAGGAGGTCCATTATGAAAAAACGTTTGATTGCTGTATTTCTGGCGCTCTCTATGGTAGCTACGCTGATTGTATCTTGCGGGGATGACCAAAAGACGTCTTCCCAAAACTCGGGTTCGTCTTCGACTTCATCTAATACGGAAGACGAGGAGATCGTAACGGAGATCACTCTCCCCATTACCGAGGAAAAAGTGACTTTTACTGAGTGGCGGCCATGGTCGAATGACTGGATGACTAATTACGGGGAGGTAAGGGGCATCCAAAAAATTGAAGAATTGACCAATGTTCGAGTGGAATATATTTGTGTACCCAATACGGCGGCTACCGAAAAATTCGGTCTTCTTTTGGCATCCGGTGAGTACCCCAATATGGTAGAATCCAGCGGTCCTACCCTAATGTATCCCGGCGGCCTGGATGCGGGTGTAGCCGACGGCGTTTTGGTGGATATGACCGAATATGTTCGGAAGTATATGCCTAACTACCGTACTTTGTTGGAAGAATACGAGGATATCAAACGGATTTCCATTTCCGATGAAGGGCGCAACGTAGGTATCTATATGATCCGCTGTTATGTAGATGGTCCCAACCAAGAAGTCGTGATCGAAAATGAGCCTGCCTGGTGCGGTATGACGGTACGGTTAGACTGGCTGGAAGAGCTGAATATGGAGGTCCCCCGTACCATTGATGAACTCCATGAGGTTTTGGTTGCTTTCCGGGATAATTACGGCGCCTGGATGCATCTTTACAAAGACGGCACCATTGGAAATGATTATATTCTTTCCGCTTACGGGGTAACTCAGGATTTCTATATGGTGGACGATTCTACGGTAGGCTTTGGTCCCATCACCGAGGAGTACAAAACCTATTTGAAACTGATGCGGGATTGGTACGCGGAAGGCTTGATCGATCCTGATTTCACATCCACCAATTCTACCAATATTCTGACGGATAACGAGTATTTCGCTAACGATAAATGCGGCGTGGGAATGTCGTATCAGGGGACCTGCGGCAATATGCATTATATGAATGGGTACACCACCAATGAAAAAATGTGGCTGGAACCCATTGAAGGCCCTGTGCTCAACGAGGGCGATACCACCGTCACTACCTTCCAGTCTACCGTTGCTACCAGCCCCAATATTATTTTCAACTCGGTGACAGAAGAGCAGCTTCCCATTCTGGCAAAATTCTTAGACTGGCATTACACTTATGATTACGCAGTGATCCAGTCCTTCGGCGTAGAAGGGGAATCCTATGTGATCGATGAGAGCAACGACTGGTACTTTGTATATACCGATGACGTAAAATATCCTACGACTCCTGGAATGACGCCCGGCGCGCGGAGAGGGATGTACGGATTGTTCAACAATGTGGGATATATGAACTGGAAAGCCGGCTTTGAGCTGAGCGAATTTACCGGAAATACCTACAGCGCGTTGGCGTACGAGGTATGGGGACGGCAGACCGATGAGATCATGGTTCCCGCCGCTTCCTCCTTCACCACGGATGAGGCTAGTGAGTACAATAACCTGTTTGTGGATATTGAGACTTATGTAGAAGAGAATACGGTTCAATTCATTATGGGAACAGTGGACATTGACGCCGGATGGGATAATTATGTTGCCGGTGTAAAGAGTCTCAATGTGGATCGGTGTATCGAACTGAAACAGGCGTCGGTAGACCGGTACTACGCGAAGACCTGGCTTTTAGAGCAGGAATAAATCATCCTTGCTTACTGCGGCGATGGTCCGCTGTAAGGAAAGGGCCCGCGAGAGCGGGCTCTTTCTTTTTGTATAACGAAAACCACGCGATAGTCGCGTGGTTCAAAAAAACCTAAGCAATAAGACAGAAAAATCCCAGGGTGAAATAAAGATCTGATAGTATCATTGTAAAGAACACTGTGCGCAAAAGTATCAAAAGCATAGTGAAAAAATACAGAATATTGTTAAAGGTTTTGTTGACAATTTCTTTTTTGTTTCAAATACTTCTGATAAAAATTAAAAGTATTTAGTGTTATTTCACAAGAAATCGTACTGAAATATGATGTAACAGTGCTAAACATTGTTTTTTTACTACAATTTCAGTAAAGCAAAACGCACGAATGTATAAAATTGTTATTATGTTCCCCAATTTAGTTTTTGGTTATTGTTCAATTTATACAAATGAATGTAAATATTTTTAAATAAAAAAATATTTACATTCATTTTTTCATATGCTACAATAAAAAAACAAAAGATGTGGTTTTGCCACAAAAGGAGGTCAATTATGAAAAAGCGCTTGCTTGCCGCTTTGCTGGCTTTGTCTATGGTAGCGGCACTGGCTGTTTCCTGCGGAGATGACGGAACTTCTTCTTCCGACAGCAGTGGTAGTTCTTCGGGATCTTCCACCGTAGCGGATGATGAAGAGATCGTGACCGAGATCACCCTTCCCATCACCGAGGAGAAAGTCACCTTTACTGAGTGGAGAAGCTGGTCCAATGACTGGATGAGCAACTATGGTGAGGTAAAAGGTATTCAGAAAATCGAGGAGTTAACCAACGTTCGAGTAGAGTATACTTGTGTACCTACTTCTTCGGCGACTGAGAAGTTCGGCTTGCTGCTGGCCTCAGGCGAATATCCCAGCATGGTGCAAGGAAATACCACGACGCTGGCCTATCCTGGCGGCCAGGATGCGGGCGTAGCGGACGGCGTTTTGCTGGATATGACCGAATATGTTCGGAAATATATGCCCAACTATCGCGCATTGTTAGAAGAATATGAAGATATCAAACAGATCGCCATCACCGATGAAGGCAGAAACGTTGGTATTTACATGATCCGTTGCTATGTAGACGGCCATAATCAGGAAGTCGTGATAGAAAACGAGCCTGCCTGGTGCGGTATGACGGTGCGGAAGGACTGGCTGGATGAGCTCAATATGGAAGTTCCTCGGACTATTGATGAGCTCCATGATGTGCTGGTTGCATTCAAGGACAATTACGGCGCCTGGATGCACCTTTATAAAGATGGTACCATCGGAAACGATTATATCCTTTCTGCCTATGGCGTAATGCAGGACTTCTACCTCGTCGACGGGGGAACGGAAGTTGCCTTTGGTCCTTCTACGGATGCTTACAAAGAATATTTGAAGCTGATGCGGGATTGGTACGCGGAAGGTTTGATCGACCCTGACTTCTCTTCCACCAACTCTACATACATCCTTACTGACCATGAATATTTTGCCAATAACAAATGCGGCGTGGGTATGTCGTATCAGGGTACTTGCGGCAACTATCATTACTACAACGGTTATACCAGCGAGGAAGATATCTGGCTGGAGCCTATCGAAGGTCCGGTTTTGAATGAAGGAGATACCACCGTTTCTACCTTTCCTTCTTATGTGGCTACTATGCCTAACTTGATCTTTACTTCGGTTCCGGAAGAAGATCGTGCGACTTTGGCGAAATTCTTAGACTGGCATTACACCTATGATTACGCGGTTATCGCTTCCTTTGGTGTGGAAGGCGAATCCTACGAGATCGACGAGGACAGCGAATGGTACTATGTATGGACCGATACGGTTATGAAGCCCACCACCGAGGGTATGACCTCCAGCGCCGCGAGAGCTCTTTACGGTTTGTTCAACAACGTTGGATTTATGAACTGGAAGGCGCAGTTTGAGATCAACGAAGCGACTGGAAATACCTGGAGTGCTTACTCCTATGAGGTATGGGGAAGACAGACCGACGATATTATGATTCCTTCGGACGCTTCCTTCACCACCGACGAAGCCAACGAGTATAACAACCTGTATGTGGACATTGAGACTTATGTAGAAGAAAATACGGTCCAGTTCATTATGGGTAATGTGGACATCGATGCCGGCTGGGATAACTACCTGAGCGGTCTGGAGTCTTTGAATGTAGCTCGCTGCCAAGAACTGCGGCAAGCTTCGGTAGACCGGTTCTACAATAAAGTATGGCTCTTGGAGCAATAAGAGAGAACAGCGTCACAGCTTTTAAAAATGAAAAGGCTGCCCTTGAAAAAGGGCGGCTTTTTCATTTTTTTGCATTACAAAGACAAACGAGGAAATACCAGTATGAAAATATACTTTGTTAAGTGAGCGGTTTTCCAATCTTACTAAATAACATAGTTAAAATCAGTATAATTAAGTGCTTAAATTTAACATAAAAATAAAATTTATATCAGATTATAAGCTTAATATACATTGATTTATGTATATTGCATAAATATTTATACTTAACTTTGTATGAATAACAATTTACAAGAAAATGGATCTATGTTATGCTGAATTTGCAAAATTGCACAAAACAAAATTGGCAAAAACAAGGAGGTCCATTATGAAGAAACGTTTGCTTGCAGCTTTGCTCGCCCTTTCTATGGTGGCGGCGTTGGCTGTATCTTGTGGGGATGAGGAAGGTTCTTCCCAAAACTCCTCTACGGTGGTAGTGGATGAGTCGGTCGAGCCTTTGACGGAAATTACACTCCCCATTACGGAAGAAACCAAAACCTTTACCGAATGGCGCGCATGGTCCAATAACTTTATGGATAACTACAGCGAAGTAAAGGGAATCCAGAAAATCGAAGAGCTCACCAACATTCACATTGATTATACCTGTGTTCCCACTACCTCGGCGAAGGAAAAATTCGGTCTGCTTCTGGCTTCCGGAGAATATCCCGACATGATCGAGGGTGATGGAGGCAATGTTGTTTATCCCGGTGGTC
>CALWZB010000026.1 GCA_944385915.1 uncultured Clostridia bacterium
ATCAAAACCAATCGCCGCCAAAACACCGTTTCCCTGGGAAAAAGCCGGTATGGATTCCCCTTTGGGATAGGAGACAAAAGACCATCCGGAAAGTGTCTCTCCCTCGGGAAAGGCAAAATAAGTCTGCACCGACCCGCCGTTTTCCCTGGTGTCTATCTGGATTTCCATACCGCTGGTCCCGCTTTCGCCCTCTCGCAGCTGAAAAGAAAGATCCATCTCTTTGACGGCGTCAGTCACCGAGACCGGCGTACTTTGAACGCATTGTCCGTCCATCCACTGTTCCGCCACCAAAAAACCGGAAAACGCCTCTTTTCCGTTCCACCCATATTGAGCGGCGCCGCCCTGCTCATCCTGCCGGTATCCTGTAAGCCAAACGCCCGTTTTCTCTATGGGATCCGTCAAAAAGCAAACCCCGGCGACACCGCTGACCACCAAAGCCGCCGCCACGATCCAGACCGCCGGCTTTTTGTAGTTTAACACCGAACGCACCCGCTCTTTGACACCAACTTCGCCAAAAGCCAAAGGGCAGGCCGAAATTCCTTTCCGATGCACACATGCGGCAAGCAGCGCTTCGGAGTAATCCGCCCGTTTTATGGGATCCAGTGTTTGCGCTACCTTTTCATCGCATGCGAATTCAATGTCCCGGCAAAGGCAAATATAAGCCACCCAAAGCAAAGGATGGAACCAGTAAACCGAAAGGAGCAAAAATCCAAGGGGCTTCCACAAATGATCCCGCCTTTGAAGATGTGCCCGCTCATGCGCCACCACCAACTCCAAACGCCCCGGATCCATTTGAAACGGAAGATAGATCCTCGGTCTGACAATGCCCAAAATAAAAGGGGAAAGCACCCTCTCGCTTTGAAACAGATTCTCTTTCATACGAACCGCCGGGAACATCTTTCGGGAAAGGCGAAGATAGCTGATCAAAGCGTATCCAAGCATTCCCGCAGCGCCGATCAGCCAGATGATCCCTAACACATTGGCGATGTCCACCGTATGTCCGGCGGGTACGGTGACTCCCTCGAAATACCGGTCTCCCAAATATTGGTTGATGGGCCGGTCCACGATCTCCAGTCCGCTTTGGATATAAGGTCTGGAAAGATAGCGGGTGGTGTCAATGGTCTCACCGCTGGGAAGAAGGCTGAATATGCTTTCGATGGAAAAAGGGCAAACCAGCCGAAGCCCCAAAAGTCCCCAAAGACAGACCCAAATCCATTTGGGCGCCTTTTTCAGCAAAAGCCGCAAAACCAAAATCGCCAAAACAAACCATCCCGCCGAAATCCCCGCATTGACTACATGGATAAAAACATCACTCATGTCCCTCCCCCCTTCGGAACGCGTCGATCATTTTTTGCACCTCGTCGATCTCCTCTTTGGTGATCTTCCTTCCTTTCGAAAACGCGGCGATAAAAGCGGGAAGCGATCCTTCAAATTTCTTTTCCAACAGCTCGTCGATCTCCGCTGACTGGACCTCCTCCTTGCTGACCAGAGAAGTGACCACCGTGTTTTCGTTTTTCAATACCCCCCGTTCGGAAAGCCGCTTGATCACCGTATAAGTGGTAGTGGGCTTCCATCCAAGCTTCTCTTTGCAAAGCTTCACAAGCTCGCTGCTTTTTACCGGCTCATGCTCCCATAAAATCAAACAAAACCGGTATTCGCTCTCAAAAACCTTAGGCGTTTCCATATCCTTTTCTCCTCTCTTTGTCTAATGCATTAGAGTATATATTTAGTCTAACCTATTAGAGCGAATATGTCAACCCTTTTTTCATAAAAAACGCCCTTTGCCCGAAAGCAAAGAGCACCCCTTTAATCCCCTTCAAACCGGTATCCGACACCTCTTAAGGTGACGATTCGATCCCCATAGGGAGATATATTCTGGCGAAGCCGTTTGATATGGGTATCCAAAGTCCGTTCATCACCGGAAAAATCGTACCCCCATACATTGGTGATCAGTTTTTCCCGGGTCAGCGCCACATTCTTATTTTGTGCTAAGAAAAACAAAAGGTCATATTCCTTCGGCGAAAGGGAGACTCTTTTGTCATCCACCATGACGACACGGCTGGTAAAATCGATTTGGATCCCGCCGTAAACGGCGATCCTATGATTGTTGATGTCCAAAGTTCCCCGTCTTAAGATCGCCCGGATCCGCAGCATCAGCTCCCGCGGAGAAAAAGGCTTCGTAAGGTAATCATCGGCGCCCACTTCAAAGCCATGGATCCGGTCTTCCTCCTCGCCTCTGGCGCTGACGATCACAATGGGGACGCCGCTGATCTTCCGAATCTCCGAAATGGCTTCATACCCGGAAATACCGGGCAACATCAGATCCATAATCACGATATCGTACCGTTTCTTCCGGAAGCAAAGCACGCCCTGCTCCCCGGTGGAAGCCTCTTCCACCTGATGCTCCTCCTCAACGGCATACCGGCAAATGGTTTCCCGGATCCTTTGGTCATCCTCTACGATCAATATCCTTGCCATGGTTTCACCTGCCCCGCGTTTTATCCAAATTATTTACAAAAGATACAATTATATATTTATTCTATCATAGTTTTCATCAAAAGTAAACTATAAATCTTGCATTTTTCTATCAATTTTTCTTTTCCTTGACATCCCTACAAAAATAAGCTACTGTTAAGAAAAGGAGGGAGTACCTTGTTTTCGGAAAAAAGCTGTTCGGATACTGACTTTACCGGCGCTGTCCTCGAAGAGGAAGCCCTTACGGATATGACTTTTATACGCTGTTCCTTTCGGGAAGCGGATATGACCGATCTTGTGATCCGCCGCTGCCGGTTTGACCACTGCCTTTTTACAAGTGCCCGGCTCAATGGGATCTCGGTTTACGACTCGGCGTTTTTAAACTGCAATTTCCAGTTTTCCGATCTGTTTGCCGCCGATTTTACCGACTGCAAAATGACCGGATCCTTATTTTCCGATACCGACTGTGCCACGATGGGGATATTCGGGGGAGACTGGTCCTATACCGATCTTTCCCGCCAGGATTTTCGAAAACGAAAGCTGTCCGGTATAGATTTTTCCTACGCCAATTTATCGGAAACCGATTTTACCGGCGCAGTATTCCAAAATTGCAAGCTCCAGTTTTCTGACATTCGGGGAACGATATTCGAGCAGTGCGATTTACGGGAGTCCATCTTGTCCAACATCGACGTCACCGCGGCACGCTGGAAAAACGCAAAGATCTATGCGGACCAGGCGCAGGTCTTTGCCCAGGCTTTTGGCTTACAATGTTACTAAGGAGCAAATATGGAGCAATTTAAGAAAAAACAGGAACGGTGCGTTTTGATCTGCGCGGATACCGGCGCATTTGACTCTGAGCTTTCGACTAAAGAGCTTTCCGCCTTGGCCCAAGCCGCGGGAGCAACAACCATAGGAATTTTTATCCAGGCCAGAGAAAGCATCGACGGCGCCACCTATATCGGAAAGGGCAAGTTGGAAGAAGTACGGCGCTTTTGTGAACAAAACGAAGGGACCATGGTCATCGCGGACGACGAACTAACCGGTTCCCAGCTTCGAAACATCGAGGAGATCACCCACGTTCCGGTCATCGACCGGACGATGCTGATTTTAGACATTTTTGCGCTTCGGGCGAAAAGCCGGGAAGGAAAGCTCCAAGTGGAGCTGGCACAGCAAAAATATCTTTTGCCCCGCCTCATTGGGTTGGGAAACATCTTATCCCGTCAGGGGGGCGGCATCGGCACCAGAGGTCCCGGAGAAACTAAGTTAGAGTCCGACCGAAGGCATATCCGCCGTCGGATCCATACCTTGAGCCGCGAATTGGATGATCTCAAAAAGAAACGGGCTTTGACCGGAAAACGGCGAAAGAAAAATGAAATTCCCGTGATCGCCGTAGTAGGATACACCAATGTGGGCAAATCTACCCTGCTCAACCGCCTCACCGGCGCCGAAGCCTATGTCAAGGATCAGCTTTTTGCCACCCTGGATCCCACTGCCCGGGAACTGTTTTTGCCCAACGGCCAAAAAACCATTCTCATTGATACCGTCGGCTTGCTCCAGCGTCTTCCCCACGAATTGATCGAAGCCTTTCATTCCACTTTGGAGGTCGCCGCCGACGCGGACGTGATTTTAAAGGTTTGCGACTATACCGATCCCAACGCCCCGGTGCAGCTTTCGGTGACCCAGTCGGTGCTGGACAGTTTAGGCTGTGACGGGATTTCAACCATTACTGTCTACAATAAAATTGATCAGGCGCAAGGTATTGTCCCCCAAAGCTCCCACCGAAGCGTATTTCTTTCCGCCCAACAGGGGCTTAGAACCGACGATCTCCTTTCGGCGATCGAAAATGCCCTTTCCCACCGAATGCGGGAATATACTTTATTTTTGCCTTATTCTCAGGCCGCTTTGCTGGACACCCTTCGTAAAAACGGCTCCATCTCAAAGTTGGAATACCAAAACGACGGCATTGCCGTCTGCGCTGTGGCGGATCAAAAACTTTCCAAACAGCTCGCCCCGTTTCTGCGGGAATCTCTCGAAAAAGCGGCAGCTTTGCCTGAAAATTTTTCCTGAATGGAACACCCCCTTTTGGTTCATACTGATAGCAAGGATGAACAAAGGGGGCGTTTTCTTGTCCTATTACCATAAAGTAGAAATTTGCGGCATCAATACCGCGAAATTAACGGTATTGAAGGAAAAAGAAAAGATGGAATTGCTTCGGGCTATGAAAGAAGGAGACCCCACCGCCAGAGAAAAGCTCATCAACGGAAATCTTCGGCTTGTGCTAAGCGTCATTCAGCGTTTTACCAACCGAGGAGAAAATTTGGACGATCTGTTCCAAATCGGCTGTATCGGGCTAATGAAAGCCATCGATCATTTTGATATTTCCCAGCCGGTAAAATTTTCCACCTACGCAGTACCGATGATCGTTGGTGAGATCCGCCGGTATCTTCGGGATTACAATCCAGTACGGGTCAGCCGCTCTCTCAAAGACACCGCCTACAAGGCGATGCAAGCCAAAGAGCGCCTCACGGAACAGCTAAACCGGGAACCCACCATCGTAGAGATCTCAAAGGAATTAAACCTCCCAAAACACCAGGTCGTTATGGCGCTGGAATCCATAGTGGATCCGGTTTCTTTATATGAGCCGATCTTTTCCGAAACCGGCGATCCCATCTATGTTATGGACCAGATCTCGGGAAGTGACGACGAACAAAGCTGGATCGGAGAGATGGCCATTAAGGAAGCCCTCTCCGCTTTGAACGAACGGGAAAAGAAGATCATCGCTCTTCGTTTTTTCCAGGGCAAGACCCAGGTCGAAGTGTCCAAAGAGATCGGTATTTCCCAAGCGCAGGTCTCCCGATTGGAAAAAAGCGCCCTCGCCAAAGTCAAAGGGGAAAAATAAAGATCAAAAAAGCCGCATCCTTCGATGCGGCTGAATGTTTGGTCTGCGTCCGGGAAAAAGCGGTATTCCGTCCCTTTCTCCCGGCGTCAGTTGGGACTTCTTCGTCCTTAGTACGCTTTTATTATATGCGACAGTCGTGACAAAATGTGGAATTTTATTTGCACAAAAGGAAAAGAATCCAAAAAGATTTTATGAACATTACCCCGCTTTTTGGGTGAGCTTTTTGGACATAGTATGAGAAACGACGATCTTCGCTTTTCTCTTTTTCAACCTTGCCTCCTCCTTTTTTACCGTGATCCCGGCAAAAAAGCAGGCAAACAGTACGGCAAACAACAGCATACCCAAAGCGCCGAAGAGCGGATGGCCAGATAACAGCATCCATCTTAAATGAACGGTACGCTCCAACAGCATAAGAAGCACACTCGCCCCAAAACAAACGACGCCCTTCCCGAAAGAAAGGAAAAACCGTTTCCCAATCAGTTTCGCGTAAAGAGAAAATCCCAAATAACCGGAAAGAAACAATCCGCATACCCCGTAAAGGATCCAAAACCCGTTCATATTCTGCCTCCTGTATCGTTATTTTCAAAGACGAACATTTGTTCTAAACTTAGAATACCGGATTTTTTCCTTCCTGTCAACCCCTTTTTGAAGAAAAAAAACGGTACAGTCTTTTTCC
>CALWZB010000027.1 GCA_944385915.1 uncultured Clostridia bacterium
AAGGGTGACCTTTGATCTGGAAAAAAAGAAGGAAACGCTGCATCTTCTTTACGGTTTGGGAAAAATCCTTCTCGACATCGATAAAGCCATCCGCATTGTCCGGGAGACTGAAGAGGAAGAGGAAGTGGTGCCCAATTTGATGATCGGCTTTGGCATTGACGAGATCCAGGCGGAGTATGTGGCGGAGATCCGTTTAAGACACTTAAACCGGGAGTATATCTTAAACCGGTTGGAAGAGACCAAGACGCTGGAGGGGGAGATCGCTCAGATGGAGGACACCCTGAAAAGCCAGCGGAAAATCAATAAGATCATCATTGAAGAACTCCAAAACGTCATTAAAAAATACGCCCAGCCCAGAAAGAGCCTCTTTTTATATTCTTCCGACATCGAGGAGTATGAGGAAGAGGAAACCCCGGATTATCCGGTTCACCTTTTTCTTACCGGCGAGGGATATTTTAAAAAGATCACGCCCCAGTCTTTGCGGATGAGCAGTGTGCAAAAGCTCAAAGAAGGGGACCAGATCGTTTTTGACGTGGAGGCAGGAAACAAAGGGGAGATCCTTTTCTTTACCGATCGGGCGCAGGTCTATAAAACGAAGATCGCGGATTTCGATGAAACCAAGGCCAGCGTAATGGGAGATTTTATTCCTTCCAAGTTAGGCTTTGACGACGGGGAAAAGGTGGCGGCAGCCATTGTGACCACCGATTACAGCGGAGAACTGTTTTTCGCTTATCAAAACGGAAAAGCCGCCCGGGTACCCTTGTCCGCGTATGCCACAAAAACCAATCGGAAAAAGCTGCAAAATGCCTACAGCGATAAATCCCCGCTGGTGGCGGTCACTTTCATTACCGAGGGGACAGAGTACGTCTTCACCTCCAGTCAGCAGCGAAAGCTGATCGTCAACCCCTATCTGATCCCTTTGAAGACCACCCGCAATACCCAGGGGGTCGCAGTGATGACGTTAAAGAAAAACGCGTTTTTGGAATCGGTCACAGTGCTGACCGAGACGACTTTTGCCAACCCCCACCGATTCCGCACCAAAACCCTTCCGGCGGCGGGCGCCCTTCTTCGGGAAGAGGATGTGGGGGAACAAATGACGTTGGGATAAGAAAAAGAGGTTGTAAAGGATGTTCCTTTACAGCCTCTTTTCTATGCCGCATAAGGAAACGGCTCACCATCTGTTGTCAAAAGGTTGGCTCAAAGCCACATTCCAAGCTTTAGCCCAAATAGGAAAGCAAAAGATTTAGCACCAGTGTCAACCCGTTTGGGAGACTTTCCATATCCACCCATTCGCCGTAGGTGTGGGCGCCTCCTCCGGAAACGGTACCAAAGCAAAGGGCGGGGATCCCCTGGGAAAGGGGGATGTTGCAGTCGGTGGAACCGGGGTGGAAGGCGGGAGAGATCGAAAAAAGTTCCCGGTATTGTTTTATAAAATGGGCATCCAGCCTGCCTTGCGCTTCAGGGACCGTTTTTGGCATTCCCGGACGCTCGCCCAACAGTTCTACCGAGACGGTTGCTTTGTTTGGATCGATCTGTTCCAAAAGGGAGAAAAATTTCTTCTTCATAACCGAAAGCCCGTCCTGGTTATCGGAACGGTATTCAAACAGCATACCGGCTTCTTGTGCAATGGTGTTGACCGAAGTACCGCCGTAGATCTCTCCGACGTTGTAGGTGGTTTTGCCTTTATCAGGTACCGAGATACGGTAGATTTCGGTTATAAGCTGTGCCAAAACCGCGATGGCGTTGGGGTTGCCGAAGGCGCCGTAGGAATGGCCGCCGATCGTTTTTGCGGTCACACGGTAACGGTGAGATCCTACCGCGTGGCTGCATGCGCCGCCCAAATAGCCGTCCAGTGAGTAAAAGGTACGGATGTGCTCCCCGTAATCCTCTACAATTTGCCGGCTTCCTTTTAGATTTCCAAGCCCTTCTTCACAGCTGTTGCAGACAAAAAGAAAGCGGAAGTCTTTTGGCTCGGGAAGAGAGCGGATGTAGCGGGCGGCGAGCATCAGATTGACCAGATTGGCGGTGTCATCACCGGCGCCGGGGGAATAAAACCGGTTTTCCTCGATCCGCTGGGGAAGAGGGTCCGTTTCGGGAAAAACCGTATCGGTATGAGCCATGCATAAAACGATCTCCTCGCCCTTTCCGTAAGAAGCGATCACATTTTTTGCGGAATCAATGGATACAGGAGAAAACCCCGCGTCTACCAGCCATTTGCGGCAAAATTCCGCCCGCTTCTCCTCATGATGGGATGGCGCGGGGATTTGACAAAGAGCGAAAAGAAGTTCCTTTTGCTCTTGGGACACCGAAGCGACATATTCCGAAACCGTCATCGTAAAACCTCCTTTGAAAGAGAGAAAGCACCTTTTCAGGTGCTTTCCTTTCGATTTTTATGCCCACCAGACTTCGGTCATCTTGGGTTGGAAGATAATGACTTCTTTTAAGAAGGCAATCGCCTTTTCCAGACCCTCAAGGGGAGTCATCAGGCTGTCTTCATGCTCAATGCTCAAAGCGCCGTCGTAGCCGATCAGACGAAGGGCGGAGACGACCCCTTTCCAGTAAGCGTAATCTTTTCCGTAACCCACCGAGCGGAACAGCCATGCACGGTTGATCTCGTCGGTAAAGGGTTTGGTATCCAAAACACCGTTGACCGCGGTGATGTACGGATCCACGGTAACGTCTTTTGCGTGGAAATGGAAAATGGCATTCTCTTTGCCCAGCGCCTTGATGGCGGCTACCGGGTCTACGCCCTGCCATACCAGATGGCTGGGGTCAAAGTTGGCGCCGATCTCGGGCCCTACCGCAGCGCGAAGCTTTAAGAGAGTCTCCACATTGTAGACGCAAAAACCGGGATGCATTTCAAAAGCAAATTTGGTGACGCCGTACTCTTTGGCGAAAGCGACCTTTTCTTTCCAATAGGGGATCAGCTTTTCGTTCCACTGCCACTCCAAGATCTCGCCGAAATCGTTGGGCCAGGGGCAGGTCACCCAGTTGGGGCGTTTGGACTCTTCACAGTCGCCGGGGCAGCCGGAGAAGCAGTTGATGGTGTCCACATTGAGCTCTTTGGCCAGCTTGATGGCATTGACAAAATCATGCTCAAAGGAAGCGGCGATCTCCTTGTTGGGGTGGAGATAGTTTCCATGGCAGGAAAGGGCGCTGATCTCGAGACCGCTATCCTGGATGATCTGTTTGAACTCCGCTAACTTCGCCGCATCGTTTAACAGAATATCCGGGTCACAGATCGCTTTGCCGGGAAAACCGCCGCAGCCGATCTCGATGGTCTGAACACCCTGCTCTACAAGGTAGTCGCAGACCTCTTTCAAGGTTTTATCGCCCAACAGTACGGCCATAACTCCAAGTTTCATTTTTTATCCATCCTTTCTATACTTTTGGCGCACTGCGCCAGGATTTCTATTTGAGTAAAACCGAGTCGCGAATTTCCAGCCGATAGGGAAGATACTCGGTCACTACCGGGGCGTTTGGATCCTGGATCCGATCCAGCAAAAGCTCCATCGCGCGCTTTCCGATATCAAACTGAGGCTGGGAAATGGTGGTGAGCGCGGGAGAAAAATATTCCGCCGTAGGGGTATTGTCAAAGCCCATAACGGAAATATCCCTACCAGCCTGGATCCCCGCTTTTCTCAGCTCGGAAATCAGGGAAAAAGCGGCGGTGTCCGACGCTAAAAATACCGCGTCCGGAAAGGTTTCCATCTGAAGGATCTTTTTTGCCGCCCGTACGCCGGCGTTAAAGGTCAGCCCTTCGGGGAGAACCAAATGCGGATCAAAGGGGATGTGGTACTGGCCTATGGCATCGCGGTAACCTTTGGTGCGAAGCTTGGATGATGCGTAAAGATCTCCCGCGGAAACAAAGGCGATCCGGCGATGTCCGTTTTGCAGTAAAAACGTCGTCGCCTCCGAAGCAGCATTGTAGTCGTTGATGGAGACTAAAGAAACACGGGCGCCCTCAACCTGTTCACAGGCAAAAACCACGGGGCAGTCCGCTCCTAATTCGGAGATTTCCTCTGCGGACATTCCCGAATGAAGGAAAATGATCCCGTCTACCAGTCTGTGCCGGAGCATTTCGATATACTGCTGTTCGCTTTCGCTGTCTCCGCCGGAAATCCCCAGCATGACATGATACCTGTGGTCAAAAGCGGCAGCCTGGATCCCGCGGATCACTCGGGAATAGAACTGGTTCGAAATGGTGGGGACCATTACTAAAATCTTCCGGGTCTCCAGTCTTCGTAAGGTGCGTCCCAAAAAATTGGGATGGTAGTCGAGGGCTTCGATGGCGTCGGTGACCTGTTTTACCGTTTCCGGCTTTACGCTGTTGGACTGGTTCAATACGCGGGAGACCGTCGCTACCGAGACGCCCGCCAGCTTCGCAACGTCCTTGATCGTCGCCAAATCGTTCACCATCCTTTGCCTGTAATCGGTTACATCCATTATAGACTTTTTATCCCAAAAAAGCAAGAGGAAACCAAAGGTTTTTTTATAAAAAAGCAACGGAAGACAAAAAATAAACGAATTTTTACCCTATCTGAAGCTTATTTTATTGACACTAAAATAAAATTTCGCTATGATAAATAAAAAGTCAGGAGGCGATACGGTGGAAGATATGAAAGTTGCCGTTATGAACGGCATTGGAAAAATGGGCTTTGAAAGACGGCCTGTACCGGTTGCCGGTCCCAAAGAGGTTTTGGTCCGGCTGGAGTATGTAGGGATCTGCGGATCCGATTTGCATTATTACGAGTCAGGAAGGATCGGCGATTATGTAGTAAAGCCTCCCTTTGTTTTAGGCCATGAACCCGGCGGGACTGTGGTCGCCGTGGGAAAGGAAGTAACGGACTTAAAGCCGGGGGACCGGGTGGCGTTGGAGCCGGGAAAGACCTGCGGCGAATGCGAATTTTGTAAGACCGGGAGATATAACCTTTGTCCGGATGTCGTTTTCTTTGCGACTCCGCCGGTAGACGGGGTATTTGCCGAGTATGTGGCTCATCCCGCCTCTCTTTGCTTTAAACTACCCGATACCGTCTCCACATTGGAGGGGGCTTTGATCGAGCCGCTGGCGGTAGGATTTCATGCCGCGGTGCAGGGCGGCGCGCAGACGGGGCAGACGGCGGTGGTTATGGGCGCCGGCTGTATCGGCTTGGTGTCTATGATGGCCCTTCGCGCTATGGGGGTTTCCAGGGTTTATGTGGTGGATATTTTGGAAAACCGGCTTCAAAAGGCAAAAGAGCTGGGAGCGACCGAAGCCATTCGCGGAGACTTAACGGATGCAGTGGAAGAAGTGCTGAAGCTGACCGATCAAAAAGGTGTGGATCTGGTGATCGAGACGGCGGGGACCGAGATCACCACCCGTCAGGCGATTGCGCTGACCAAAAAAGGCGCCACCATTGTTTTGGTGGGTTACAGCGCCAGCGGAGAGATGACTTTGCCTGTGAGTCTCGCGCTGGACAAAGAGCTGACTTTCAAGACGGTATTCCGGTACCGGCATATTTATCCTATGGCTATTGAGGCGGTAGCGGATGGCAGAGTGAATTTAAAAGGGATCGTAACCAACATCTATCCTTTTGACGAGATCCAGCGGGCGATGGATGAAA
>CALWZB010000028.1 GCA_944385915.1 uncultured Clostridia bacterium
GTATCGCGTGGCGGCAGATGATACAGCATTATTTTTCGGATGAACGGGAGGAAGATGAAGATAGGAGGTATCCGGATTGGTACGGCGGAACGTATTATGGCAGGCTCAGCGACGTGCCCAATGGAAAACTCTACCTGGTGATCCAGATCGTGCGGGGTCACTCTTACATGGAAGACGAGATCCACGAAATCATGGCGCAGGTGGAAAACGCAGGGTATGCCTTCGAGTATGTCCCCGTTTCTTATGAGGACATGCGGCTCTACTGGCAGGAATGTTCCTATGTGGAAGAGATCGGCGCGCTCGTCTTAAAAGCCAGGGAACGGGGCATCCCCATCAGTGGTGACGGCGTCAGCGGAATCGAAATCAGCCAATCCCATTGCCGGCTAAGGTATATTATCTATACGGACCATCCTTTGATCGAGATCGTCGGGTTTAAAAATTATCTGAAATACCTTTGGGATCCGCGTTTCGAGTTGTTCCGGAAACCTTACAAAGAAAATCAGCTCCACTAAAAGCCGGTCATTCTTTCCCTTTTCACCCTATAGCCCGAGCTTATGCTAAGAAAGGAGAAGCTTATGAAACGTCCTTTTCTTGCTCGTCGAGTTTCTCTCAAAAGGAAATATAAATCTTTTATCTAAAAAACGGACGGGAGTTTATCCCGTCCGCTTTTACTTTTTCCGCTGCAACAGCTTTTTGAGCTTCGCCGCCGCTTCCTCTCGCCGGCGGTTCGTCGCTTCCCTGTCTACGATAAACTGTTCGCCTTTGGGGATCAATACGTCCCCTTCTTTGGCTTCCCCGAGAATCTTCCCTTTTGGAAGAGAGAGAAAGCCGTTTTCGCTTTCACAAACCGCCGTTTCTCCCTCAAACCGGTCGATAATCAGCATATTATCCTCCCTTCTCGGTAGAGACCGTCAACTCTCCCCCGGAAACGGTAAAGACCACCGTCCCGTTTAAATCGGTGCGGTACACCGTCTTTCCTACCAGCCGGTTTAAGGTTTCGGCGTGGGGATGGTTATAGCTGTTCCCTTCTCCTACCGAGATCACAAAGTAAGAAGCGCCTACCGCATCCAAAAAGGCCTGGGAGGATGAGGTCTCGCTGCCATGATGGCCGAGTTTCAATACATCCGCCGACAGATCCGCGCCCGAATCGATGAGATCCTGTTCCGCGTCCGCTTCCATATCCCCGGTAAAGAGGAAGGACTTGCTTCCAAGCTGCAATTTCATCACCAGCGAGCAATCATTGAGATCGTCGTATTCCTTTACCGGCCCCAGCACCGTCAGCTTACCTCCCGAAAAGGACAGGGAATCGCCGGGGTGAACCAGCGAAAGGGGGGTATTGGTCTCTTCGATCACCTCTAACAGTTCTAAGTAATTTTGAGTCGTTGGGATCAGGTCGTCGGGGATTTCCGGAAACCAGACCTCCCCTACTGAATCACAGCGCTCGATCACCCGATCCAGCCCGCCGATATGGTCGGCATGAGGATGGGTGGCAATGATCAGATCCAAAGTGTCCACCGAGAGCCGGTCTAAATACCCAATCAGCTTCACCGAATCCGACTCGGTGGCGCCGTCAATAAGGACGTTCTTGCCGTCAAACTGAAGCAGTATTGCGTCGCCCTGCCCTACGTCGATCACATGGACCTTTCCTTCTCCTTCGCCGTCGATGGTTTCCTTCGTCGAAGTGAAAAAGGAAAGCCAACTTTCCGGATCCAGCGAAAACCGGCCAAGATCGTTTCCAAAGGCAATATAGATCAATGCGGCGGCGGAAAGAAGAAAAGATACCGCCAGCACCACCGGCCAGTTTATCGCCCCTTTGGTTTTCGTCCGGTTTTTTTGTTTTGCTGCCATCCTTTGGTTCCCCGCCTTTCTTTACTGTCTGTTTTTCCTGCTTTCCTGCGGGATGGTTCCTCCTTTGCAAAAGGAACCAGCGCATTTTTTCCATTGCCGATGAGGTCTTCCCGTCCCGCTAAACGCAGCGCCTTCCGGCAAAGGGCATAGTTTTTCGGCATAAAGTACTGGAGCAGCGCCCGTTGCATCTCCTTTTCCTCTTTGGTTCTTGGCACATACACCGGCTCTAAGGTATATGGGTTCAGCCCGGTATAAAACATACAGGTGGAAACCGTCCCCGGCGTAGGATAAAAGTCCTGGACCTGTTCGGGATGGATGCCCTGTTCCTTTAAAAACAGCGCCAGCTCCACCGCGTCCTTGAGTCGGCTTCCCGGGTGGGAGGACATCAAATAGGGAACCAGATACTGTTTTTTCCCCATAGATTTGGTAAGCTGGTAAAATTTTTCCGAAAACGCCCGGTACACCTCGATATGGGGCTTTCCCATGCAGTCCAAAACGTGATTGCTGCAATGCTCCGGCGCGACCTTGAGCTGGCCGCTGACATGATACTTCACCAGTTCCTTAAAGAAATCGTCCTTTGGATCCTCCATCATATAATCGTAGCGGATACCGGAACGGATAAATACCTTTTTCACACCAGGCAAAGCGCGAAGCTTCCGAAGGATGGCAAGGTACTCGCTGTGATCCACCTTTAAGTTTTTGCATGGTGTGGGCGCCAGGCATTTTTTCCCCCTGCAAAGGCCGTTTTTCTCCTGCTGCTCACAGGATGGAAAACGGAAATTAGCGGTGGGACCCCCCACATCATGGATATATCCCTTAAAATTGGGAAGCGTCGTTAAAAGCTTCGCCTCCGCTAAAACCGACGCCTCGCTTCGGGATGCGATCTTTCTTCCCTGATGGAACGCGATAGAACAGAAATTGCAGTTTCCGAAGCACCCCCGGTTGTGGGCGATGGAAAACTCCACCTCTTCGATACCGGGCACCCCGCCCAGCGCTTCATAGGAAGGATGATAGGTGCGCATATAGGGAAGGGCATATACCCGATCCAGTTCTTTTGTAGTCAGCACCGGCACCGGCGGATTTTGGACCAGCATTCGGTTTCCGTGACGCTGTAAAACGATTTTTCCGTACACCTCGTCTTGCTGATCCATCTGGATCTTCGTCGCCTTGCAATAGCTTTTTTTATCCCGTTTCACGATCTCGTAATCGGGACATTGTACCCCACCGTAGGGAGTATTTTTGGGATCGGTCAGATAACATGTCCCCCGGATATCGGTGAGAGAGGTAATGTCCTCCCCCGCCGCCAGACGGGAAACAATAGCGACGGTCTGCTTCTCCCCCATCCCGTAAGAGAGAAGATCCGCCCCGCTGTCCACCAAAATAGACGGGTACACCTCGTCCGCCCAGTAATCGTAATGGGCGAACCGACGAAGGGATGCTTCCAGTCCTCCGATAATGACCGGTGTATCCGGATACAGGCGCTTTAACGCTCTGGTATATACCGTCACCGCCCGGTCCGGGCGTTTTCCCGCCTTTCCACCGGCGGTATAGGCGTCGTCGCTTCGCCGCTTTTTAGCGACGGTATAATGGGCGACCATAGAGTCGATGTTTCCCGCGTTCACCATAAACGCGTACCGGGGCTTGCCGAGACGGCAAAAATCGTCGTCGGTTCTCCAGTCCGGCTGGGGAATGATCCCTACGGTAAAGCCCTCAGCTTCTATAACGCGGGAAATGATGGCGGTGCCAAAGCTTGGATGATCCACATAGCTGTCACCGGTCACGATGATAAAATCGAGGGTATCGATCCCTCTTTCTTCCATCTCTTCCCGAAAAATAGGCAAAAAGCTCATAATCTCTCCTGTGTTTTTACGCCTACTGAAGACTGTCGGCGCTGTTTCGCATGGAAATTTCGATCCATTGCTGGCGGGTGATCAAAACGTCTCTGGGCTTGCTTCCGTCGAGGGGGCCGACGATGCCCCGCTCCTCTAGCTCGTCCACCAATCGCGCCGCTCTGGCGTAACCCACCTTGAGCCGCCGCTGAAGGTACGAGGTAGAGGCCTGTCCCGCCTCGATCACACATTCCACCGCGTCGTTGAATAACGGGTCCACGTCGTCGGAGGAAGCGGCGGAATCACCCTTCCCCTTTTGCTTTTCCATGGCCGCCTGACGCTCGATCTCTTCTACAATAGACTGGTCGTACTCCGCTTCCTGTTCCCCGTTTTTGATGAATTCCACCACTTCTTCCACTTCGCTGTCACTCACATAACAGCCCTGGATCCGAACCGGCTTGGCATAGCCCTGGGGGTAATACAGCATATCGCCCCGTCCGAGAAGCTTTTCCGCGCCGCCCTGATCCAAAATGGTCCGGGAGTCTACCTGGGAAGACACAGAAAACGCGATCCGGGAGGGGATATTCGCCTTGATGACGCCGGTGATGACGTTGACTGAAGGCCGCTGGGTGGCAATGATCAAATGCATCCCCGCCGCACGCGCCATCTGGGCCAGCCGCATAATAGAATCCTCTACATCGGAAGGCGCCGCCATCATCAAATCCGCAAGCTCATCGATAATGATGACGATTTGAGGCATGGGATCGACGCTTTCATCCTGACTCGCTAACTTGTTGTAGCCGTCTAAATTCCGCACATGCTTTTCCTCAAAAGCCTTATAACGGTTGAGCATCTCATTGACCGCCCACGCCAAAGCGCCGGCGGCTTTTTTGGGATCAGTGACCACCGGGACCAAAAGATGAGGGATGCCGTTATAAACTCCCAGCTCTACCACCTTCGGGTCCACCATCAAAAACCGCACTTCATCAGGAGACGCCTTATAAAGCAAACTGATGATGATGGAGTTGATACAGACCGATTTACCGCTTCCGGTAGCGCCGGCGATCAAAAGATGGGGCATGGACGCGATATCTCCCACCGTAATATTTCCGGCGATATCCTTGCCCAATGCCATGGTGAGACGGCTTTTGGCGGATTCAAATTCCTTGGAATCAATGACCTCCCGAATAGGGACGGTCTCCGTCTGCCGGTTGGGGACTTCAATCCCCACCGCCGCCTTATTGGGAATGGGCGCTTCGATCCGGACGCCCGCTGTCGCCAAGTTCAGCGCAATATCGTCGCTCAGTCCGGTGATCTTGCTGATCTTGACCCCCGCCGAGGGCTGAAGCTCGTACCGGGTTACGGTGGGACCTCTGCTGATGTCGATGATCTTGGTCGAAACGCCAAAGCTCTTTAACGTCTCAACGAGCTTTGCCGCGTTGGCCTTCAATTCCTCGCTTACGTCCTGGCTTTTGCCCGCCTTGGGTGCATTGAGCAGGGAGAGAGGCGGAAAATGATAGACGTTTTGAGGGTATTCCTCTGTCTTTTCCTCCGGCTCTGTCGCTTCCAAAGGAGGCTTCTCTTCCGAATGATCCGAAGCGGCATACAGCTCGTCGATGGCCTGATTGATCCGGTCTTCCAGAGGATCCGCCTCCAAAGTGGCCGTTTCCGTTTGAGGCGTTTTCTGGGTCAGCTCTTCTACGTCGGCTTCCTGTTCCCGGTTAAATTCGTCGATAATGGCGCTGATGGCATCCCGGTCCACCTCATCCGAAGCGGAAGAAGGCGTTTCCTCTTTTGTCTCCTCTATGTATGGAGAAGGAGACGAAGCCGGATCGATGGAAACAGACTTTTCTTTTTTGGAACGCTCCGGATCATCTTTAAATTTCTCCAGCGCTTTTTCAAACCGGGCCTTCGGGGATTTGACCGGATGAGAGGGCATCTCCTCTTCCCCCTCGTCCAGAGCGATATCGATATTGACCTCTCTCGCCCGCTCTTCTTCTTCCCGTTTTTCCCGACGCTTGACATAGGTCTTTTCGATCTCCTTAACCGGCCGGATACAGCCTTTCAAAAAAGAAAGGAGCGTAGTCCCCGAAAGGAGCATCAGCGAGACAAACACAAGGATGATCAAAATAACGGCGGCGCCTCCCCGGCCGAATAAAAGCATCAGCGGCCAGCCGATCAGCATCGCAAAAATCCCGCCGCTCTTTAAAGCGATCCCCCCTTGGTAAAAGGAGAGGATGGCATCCCCAAATCCCTTTACCTCGGGAATACCGTAAAAAAGCTGTGCCGCGCCGCTGAGCAAAAACAAAACAAAAAGGATGCTGAACAGTTTGAGTCCCGTGCCGCTCAATGTCCGCTCCAAAGAGGTCATCACCGCACTATAGATCAGGATAGGACCCGCGGCGTAGCTGATGGGACCTAAAAGCCCCCTGAGGGTATTGCGCAAAAAGCCCCATGCCGCCGGCCCGTCAAAAAGACTTAAAACCAGCAAAAAGACGCCCGCCGCAAAAAGCAGCACCGCGGAAAACTGGTGCTTTCGCCGCAAAGCGGCCTCCGCCTCTTTGGCGGCTTTCGCCGCCTTTTGCTCTGTTGCCTGCGAGCGGCTCTTCGTTGAAGTATGTTTGGACGAAGATGTCTTGGAGGAGCTGTTTCGTGCGCCTGTATTCTTCTTTTTTTGTGCCATAGTCTGTCTTCTCCCTGTCACAACATCATATTTTTACGGATCTAAGGTGATCTCCGCACCGGGACAGCACCCAGGATCCAAATAATCTCCCGGATTGGTGGATAGGATCCGGTTCAAATACGCCTTTCCGTCTCTTATCTCGTAAAGACATTTTTTCCCGCCGAAAATCCCTTCGCTCACCGGCGCAAAGCTATCGTCAGGAAATACGGCGGCAAAAGGTAAAACGGTATGCAAGATCATGCCTTTTTTTCTTCCTCCACCATATCGTATAATGCGGTCAGCGCGTCGCTCAATCCCCCAAGCTCGTCAATAAGCCCTTCGCTTACCGCGCTCTCCCCGTCGAGAGAAGTCCCCACATCCATGGCGAGCTCTCCTGTCTCCATCATCAGCTCTTTGAAGCGTTCCTCGCTGATATGGGAATTTTTGGAAACAAATCGGGTGATCCGGTCTTGCATCTTGTCAAAATAGGAAAAGCTTTGGGGAACGCCCAGCACCAATCCGTTAAGCCGCACCGGATGGATGGTCATAGTCGCCGACGGGACGATAAAGGATTTTTTCGCCGACACCGCTAACGGCACGCCAATAGAATGGCCGCCCCCTAAAACTAAGGAAACAGTGGGCGTTTTCATACCGGCGATGAGCTCCGATATGGCAAGCCCCGCTTCTACATCGCCGCCAACGGTATTGAGTAAAATCAAAAGACCTTTGATGTCTTTATCCTCCTCAATCGCTACCAGCTGAGGGATCACATGCTCATACTTGGTGGTCTTGTTCTGGGGCGGAAGGATATAATGACCTTCGATCTGTCCTACAATAGTCAAACAGTGCACCGGGTATTTTCCCTGAGCCGTAACCGACGCCATATCCACAATGGACTGCACGTTATTGGATCCCTGATTTTGGTTTTCGTTTTCCGACGCCTCTCCGGTGGTCTCGGTAGGCTTTTTGTTTTTTTCCTTGGACAAACAGATTCCTCCTTTTATGAGATACTATCAGTTTGCCCAAAAGCCGGTTGGAAAACCCATTTCGATTATACGTCCCCAAGCTTTTTTTGTCAAACAGACGTTCGGAGCTTCGTGTGCACACAAAAGACAAAACGGAGCGTTTTCCAAAACCGGTTATACGGAAAGTTTTGTCGAATTTGTGAGTATGCAGTGGAAAATTTCACTATGCACCGGTTCATTTCCGCTAACTTTGGGGAAAACTCGGTGGAAAATGTGGAAAGTTCCCGTCCCTACGCTGTCTCGAACGTCTGTTTTCCCCATTTTACAGCCGGTATATACATTGTTATTTGTCCGACGGGCGGGTACGATAGTCCCGAGTCACCAAAAAAGCGATGGCACGCTCAATAGAATCCCTGGAATTGCCCCAATCTCCGCCCACATTGCGGTAATCGTACATCTGACAAAAATGGGAAACGTCGTCGCTGAGCTGTTTTAAGTAATTTTCCGAAAGCGCCACGGCGACGCCGGAAAACGCGTCGAATTTCTTTCGATTGAGCTTTCCGAATTTTTTTGCCGCCGCCGAAAGAATCATCTCCAAATGAGGAAAACAGAGATACTCCTGTTCCTCGAACAGCTTTTTAAAATCGGGCTGTTCAAAATACAGCTTTAGCACCGTATCCAGCATTTTCCCCATGGCTTCTTCGATTTGGGAACAGACGAAACAGGTGTCGTTAATGGTGGTCATACCGGTTTGCTTTTTCTCTTTGGCGGTGACCTTATCGAGGATGGAGCGGCTTCCTTTCTGCTGGAGCTCCTTTAAAAGGCTCTCCAAAATCAAAGCAAGAGAAAGTCGGTTTTTCTGCTTGAGCATCATAGAAAAATGATCGTCGCAAAAAGAAAGCCGGTTGGTTTCGATCCGAACATCCGGCTCCATCATCGCCGCACCCATAATATACTCGATGCATCTCGCCTCCAGCATATCCCGCATCCGACAGAGAGGGCAGCCGCATTTGGGCTCGAAAACTTCGCTGATGGGAATGGTGTAGATACTGTCGCGCATAATTTTCTCCTTTTTTCTCTTTTTGCTTTTATTTTATCATATTTTCGCTTATAATGGAAATAAAAAATGGGAGAAACTTTATATGGACGAAAATTTTTCTATTGTTTTGCCCCGCTTTTCTCTAAGAGATACCCTTTTTTGCGGACAAAGCTTTCTTTGGGAGGAAACCGCCCCCGATACCTTTTCGGGAAGCTTTCGGGGCATCCCTCTGACGGTGTCGCAAAAAGGAGACATCGTTACCTTTCACAATACCAATGAACAAACCTACCGGGATGTGTGGATGGAATATTTTGACCTCAACACCGATTACGATGCGCTTAAGGCGATTTTTTCCACAGATCCTACATTGAAAAAGGCGATCGCCTATTGCGGCGGCATCCGGATCTTAAAACAGGATCCATGGGAAACGGTCTGCGCGTTCATTTTGAGCCAAAACAACAATATCAAACGCATTACCGGCATGGTCAAACGATTTTACGCCTGGGGAAACGGACGCTGTCCGACGCCGTCTATGCTTTCAAGCGCATCGATAGAAGATCTAACCGGGCTTCGGGCGGGTTTTCGCGCCAAGTACTTAATCGACGCCGGGAAAAAAGTAGAAAGCGGCGCCGTCTCGCTAAAGCGGATCGCTCTTTCCTCCTATGAGGAAGGAAAAAAAGAGCTTCAAACCATCCTAGGTATCGGCCCGAAGGTCGCCGACTGTATCTTATTATTTGGATTTCATCACATAGAAGCCGTCCCCGCCGATGTTTGGATTAAACGGGTCCTTGCGCGCTATTATCCAAACGGTCTTCCGAAGGCGGTTCTCCCCTACGGCGGCATCGCCCAACAATATTTGTTTTTCGCGGCGCGAGCCGGAATGTTAGAATAGTTGGAATCAATTGAAAGGAGTTTTTGTATGCCCTACATCAACGTACACATCGGAAAACCCTTGTCCAAAGAGGAAGAACAAAAAATCTGCGAGCTGGTCCATGAAAAAGTTTCGCTGATTCCCGGAAAAAGTCCCCAAAACACCATGGTGGATGTGCAAAGCGGATGCAGCATGAAAATGGGAACAGAAACCGCCTGTACCTTTATCAATGTCCATCTTTTAGGCGCAGCGCCGGCGGAAGCGAAAAACGCCTTTACCCAGGCGGTCACCGCTGAATTGGAGAAGGAATTCGGGCTTTCCAAAAACAGCATGTACATCAATATCACCGAAATGTCCGCATGGGGCATGGGCGGCGGCTTCCACTCTATGTGAGGATAATTTTTCGTTTTTCGGCAACAATAGCTTTACCAGGAGGTGAGGATATGAAGCCGAAAATCGAACATTTTCCGAAAAAAAGTCCTATGCCGGAATCTTTGATGCATCCTATCCCCAGCAAAGAAGATCCCATGGGAAGCTATACCGGCGTTCCGCTGGACGAGTATGACGTCCCGGTTCAGGATGTAGACGATCTATAATCCCATAAAAACGCGCGGGAAAATATCCCGAACCAAAAACCGGTGTGACGAGTCGTCACACCGGTTTTTTCTGTCCAAAGAAGATCAAATTTACTGAGATACGGTAAACAGGGAGTAAAAATACTTTTTTTGCGCCATGAGCGTATCGAAATCGCCAAATTCCTCGATCCTTCCGTTTTTCAGCGCCAGGATACCGTCAAATCTCCGAAGCAAAGCGGCGTCCAACTGATGGGTCACCACCACCCGGGTAATGCCGGGAAGATCCAAAATGGCGGAAACCACCTGATCGGCTGTCAGGGGATCCAAAGCGGCGGTAGCTTCATCCACTAAGAGCACCTTGGCGCGCTTTAAAAGGCTTCGGGCGATAGAGACCCTTTGTTTTTCGCCGCCGGAAAGCGCATTTCCGTTTTCACCGCAAAGCATATCCTCTCCGCGCGCCTTTACAAGGGGTTCCAATCCCGAAAGCCGGATCGCCTTTTTGACCTCCTCATCGGGGAAGGAAGAAAACATGGTGATATTGTCCCGAAGGGAAGCGTTGAACAAAAATACATTTTGAGAGATCAAAGAAACCAGGTCGTAAAGGGACTCGCTGTTAATGTCCTTAAGCTCCCGCCCGTCGTAAAGAATCTCCCCGGAATAGCTTCCGTGACTTGCCATTAACAGATTCAACAGCGTCGACTTGCCGCTTCCCGAGGCGCCCACTACCGCGTAGCTTTTCCCCGCTTCGAAAAAGGCGTCGATCCCCTGAAGGGCTAACGTTCCATCCTGGTAGCCGAAGGAGACCTGCTTCAGTTGGATGCCTTGATTTAACTTATTGGGAATATCGGTTCCTTCCTCCCGAAGGTTATGCTCTAAGGAATGGGACAGCTTTTCCATCAGCGCCAGCGCCGCCTTTCTGGAGGCAAGCTGTCCTGGAAGGGTTTGGATGGGTCCAATCATGCATCCGGTCAGGTCGACAAACAAAATCAAAACTCCCGGTGTGATCCCCATACCCGACAGCGCCAGAAAGCCCCCCACCAAAACGGTCCCGAGCTGAGCGACCACACCCGCTACACCGGCCCACATTTCAATCAAGGTCAAAAGTTTTCGCCTTTGGCACTTCGCTTCCTCCGCTTCATGATTGCTTTTGGCAAACAGGGCGGTGACCGCCTTCTCCGCCTGGAAGCTTTTGACTACCGAAAATCCGCCAAGGCCGTCCTTCAATGCCGCGGTCCACAGGCCGTTTTTTTGCGACACCTTTTTTTCCGCCTGTTCTACCCGGGATCCGGTCAACAGGGAGACCGTCATAGGTAAAACGAAGAAAAAGCAGGAGACCACCGTCATCACCGGACTGTAAAGAAGCATCATCACGAGGGAGCCCGCTAAAAGCACAAGGTTCGAAAGCAGATCAAACCCATTTTCCAAATACCCTTTTTCCACCGTAGCCGCGTCATTGGAAAAAGCGGACAGATAATCGGCGGTATTTTCCACGTTGAAAGCGGCAATGTTCTTTTTCATCAGCCGCTCAAAGGCGTCGTTTTTATACTGTTCCATGGCTTTTTGGATAAACCGGGGCTTGGAAAAATAGCTCATTATCTTAAATGCGAGGATCAGCGCCGCGATCAAGGCCAATATCCATGCCAGCGTAAACAGGCTCAGGGAGCCGGACACCCCGGAGATGGTGTCCACCATCTGCTGTAATGCCCAGGATATGAGAAAATTGACTCCGGTAACCGCCAGGCCCGACAGCAGGGCGAAAAGAAACGAAGCGGTGTTCTTTCGGTAAAAAGGCGCGGTAAGCCGCCGGTTGTTACGATTCATCCAAGATCTCCCTCCATAATCTGCAAAATGCGTCTTCCTCTAAACTCACTACGGTTTTTTCGATCCCTTCCAACGCGGTCTCTCCCAAATCATCCACCATGGATGCCGCCGTATCCGGCAAAATAAACCGAAACCCCTTCACCCCATAGGTGGGAGCGCGGTCAAATTGCTCCGCAAGTGCCTTTGCCCGGCGAAGGGCAGTTTTCGATTCTTCGCTTTCTCCCATCATCCAATGGACGTAACCGCAAAGCACCCAAAGGGCTGCTTCCTGTTTATCCATATGGCTTACCTCCCCCGGCTTTTTCAAACCGGGGTAAAAGGCCAGCGCCCATTGCAAAACCGCCAGCCCTTCTCTGTAGTTTTTGGCCTTGAAATAGCAGTTGATATACCCCAATACGATCTGCATATGCGTCGCCGACAGATCCAGCATCCCATAAGAAAGGTACGGCGCCGCCGCTTCGGGGTCATCACAATCCGCCGCCAGGGTGAACCCGATCAGAGGGTGATTTACCCTGCATGGATTGTGGGCTTTCAATAACTCAATCCCCTTTTCAGGCTGACCGAGCATAATGTAAAGGGTTGCCATCTCCTGCCATAGATCGGTTTCGCTGATCTCGGGATCGGTATTTTGATGAATCAGAAGGCAGGCGCGGCGGTACAGCTCCAGCGCCCGTTTCGCGTAATCGGGTTTTCTTTGGTAAATGGCCCGAACGTAGTAATTTGCGGCGCTGTAATATACGATCGCGAAACAGTTGGGATACCGTTTCAGCGCCTTTTCCGCCTCCGAAAGCGCGTCTTTCGATTCCCTGTCATGGACGGCGTCTTTTAACCGCTGTACGACGGTGTCTTTTTGATTGTCCCGAAAGGAAAAGCCCACCAACGCATCCATGGATACCGAAAAAAAGTCCGCCATATCGGCAATCAGGGAAAGCTCCGGCGTTGCCGCTCCCCGCTCCCATTTGGAAACCGCGGCAAAGCTCACGCCTAACGCCTCCGCTAACTGTTCTTGCGTCATCTGCCTCTCTTTTCGCAAACGGCAGATATTTTTGGAAAGTGATAGTTCCATGTCATCTCCTCCTGGCTTTATTGTACCATGAATCCGCTAAAAGAACAGCGACAAATTTTCCAATTCGTTTTCTTTTTTTTGAACTGTTGGTTCAAAATCTTTTTGCAGCCTGTTTCCTTTCCAAAAACAAACAAGAAAAACCGCCGAAGGCTACGTTATGAAACGTAACCCTGGCGGTTTCTTTTATATTGCCGTATTCTTCACTAAGCCGTTAAAACGCCGCTTTTCTCAAGCCCCGCTTTTCACAGGCTTCGCAGACCAAACGGTTGAGTTCCCGGTCCAGATCCAGACGGGACTCGCTCTTTTCACGGTCGAACACCATGGTATACTCGCTCTTTCCGGGAACGAAAGGCTCCCAACCGGGATTTCCGGTGCGGGCAAAGTTGACCCATGCACCTGCCACTTCCTTCTCCAAACGGTCCGCTTCGGGAATGTTGGCGTAAGCGACCTTATCCACGTTGTGGAACACAAAAGGCATCTCGGCGCAGTGCCACGCCAGGCGGCCGTCATCTAACGGGAAGTCCGGCGCGAAGAGGTAGGACCATAATGGAACATTGGCTTTTCCAAGCTCATCCATATAGGCCAAAGCGTTATGTTTTCTAGTGCTGTCCAAATAAATCAAATCCACTAAGTTATGATCCGGGAAAGATTTTTTAAAGAGAGGAATCATCTTGTCGGCATACTCGTCGCCGTAATAGGCGCGAACCACCGCTTCTCTGCCCTCTTCGGTGAGGGTATACTTATTGGGATGATCCACATTGGTGTTCTGGGAATTTCCGATAAAGTAGTTCATGGGCATATCCTCGAGCTTTACAGGGCTGGGACCGAAGGAGAAGCTTTCGGAGAAATTGGAGCCCACCATAACGGGAACATCCGCCAATTCGGCAATCGCGCCAATATCCAGCGGCGCGCCCTTAAAGTAATCACCGGGAAGGTTTTGCCAGTTCATCATCCGAATGCCCCGATCCTTCAAAACCTGGTTATGGGCTTTTGCCAGCACCTCAAAGGGCGCCGCTACCATCTCTTCAAAGCTCTTGAGGCCGCCAGCCGCCATGATATCCTCCACAAGCTTTTTCCGCTCGTCGGCGGGCCAGATGGAATTATGGGTGCCGGCGCCGGTGGAGGACTGGATCACCGCTTTATGGAACAATCCTTTGGCGCAGGGAGTCTGGAGAAGGTTGGCGATCTTTCCGCCGCCGCCCGACTGGCCGAAGATGGTTACGTTATCCGGGTCACCGCCGAACGCCGCAATGTTGTCTTTGACCCACTGGAGCGCCGCAACAATATCGGCAAGACCGACGTTAGCGGAATTTTCGTACTCTTTTCCTCCAAACGCGGATACATCCATCCAGCCTAACAGGTTCAGGCGATGGTTTATGGAAACCACGACCACGTCGCCAAATTCACTCAAATTGTTCCCATCATAAGCCACCATCTCGATGGAAGAGCCGGAAAAGAACCCGCCGCCATGGATCCAAAACAGCACCGGCTTTTTGGCCTCCTTATCTAAAGACTGGGTCCAGATATTCAGATACTGGCAGTCCTCGTCTTGCGGCCAGAACCGATGGGGCACCATCAAATCTCCCATAGGGGAATCGGGGGTGGGCATGGGCGCGATATACCCGTAAGAAAGGGCATCCTTGACCCCCTCCCAGGGTGCTACCGGGGTGGGCATCTGCCAGCGCTTGGCGTCGGCGTATTTGATGCCGTAGAAGGTATACGTGCTCCCAAGCTGGAAGCCCCGGATCTTACCGGCCACCGTCTGTACGATGGGCTCGGTGGTGGAACAAAGAAATTTCTTTTCCATATGACACACTCCTTGACCTGTTTTGAAAAATCTGAAAAAAAGCCTTCCCGTCTTCCCGTTAAGGCAGGACAAACGACAAAACATTTTCCTGTATTATACCATATTTTCTTAAAAAGCGCAATGTTTTAAAACCTACTTTTTATTCTTTAACACCAAAAATTCCTGTAAAAAAAGAGCCTTTCATCTCCAAACAGAGATAAAAGGCCGCTTTTTAATAAAAGTCCCGGATAAACGGTTTCGCTTTGGTCACAAGCTGTTTATCATTGTCATAGCTTAACAAAGAGTGCGCCAGATTGATCTCCACCCATTTGATCTGGGCGACTTCTTCCTTTTGGGGAACGTAGTCGAAATTTTTCGCCTTTCCAAGGAAATAGATCACATCTTTCATCACATCCCGTTTCGGTGAATAGGAAACCACCTCCCGAAAAGAGGGATCCAGATCCACATCGATGCCGGTTTCTTCCTTGATTTCCCGCAAAGCTGTTTCGATCTCGGTCTCGGCTCCTTCCACATGCCCTTTGGGGAACGCCCAATGACCGCCCATCGTATGCTTGATCAAAAGCAATTCGGTGTTTCCATGGTATTTTCGAAAAACCACGGCGCCGCATGATTTCTCATAAAGCATCCTGCCATTCCTTTCCTGTTTGATTTCGTTGGTTATAGTGTAGCATATCTCCGGTAAAAATGCAAATAGAAAGCGGGCTCTCGGTATACTGTCACCGAGAAGACATTTTCCCGAAAAAAAGAAAAGCGGAATTTTCCCTGAATTTTTTACAGTTTATACACGAAATCCTTTTCCGAATCGGTTACAATGGTAAATAGGAAAAAAGCCGCTTTTCGACAAAGAAAGGAAGAGACGCTTGTTCGGATATATTAAGCCGTTTTCCCCGGAACTGAAAATGCGGGAATTTGACGCCTACAAAGCGGTTTATTGCAGTCTTTGCCGCCAGCTGGGAGAAAATTTCGGGCCTCTGGCGAAAATGACCCTAAGCTACGATTATACCTTTGTAGCAATGCTTTCCATCGGCCTTTCCGACGACGCCTTTTCTCTTACCAAAACCCGGTGTATGGCCAACCCCCTTAAGAAAAAGCCCTGTGTCTGCCGGTGTAAGGAAATTTCCTTTGTCGCCGACTGCGCGATGCTGATGTTTTACTATAAGGTCAAGGATAATATCCAGGATCACCGGGGGATCCAAAAGCTTCCCTTCCTTTTTCTTCTCCCCTTTTTCGCTTCTGCAAGGAAAAAGGCGCTGAAGCGGTCAAAAACCGCGGATACCCTTTTTTCCCAGATGATGGAGGGACAAAAAAGGGTAGAGCAAAAATGCTCCGAAAGCTTAGACGAAGCGGCGGAGCCTACCGCCCTTGCCCTTGCCGGACTGATGGAACAATTTGCCCATACCGACGGGGAGAAACGGATCTTAAACCGGTTAGGATATTTATTGGGGCGGTTTGTTTATCTTTCGGACGCGTTGGATGACCTTTCGGAGGACGCAAAGCACCGCACCTACAATCCTTTCCTTTTAAAGTTTGCCAAGGATGGATTGGATCCAAACAGGAAAAAAGAAATTTTGGAATACGGAAAAGGTGTTTTAAATATTACTGTCGCGGAACTGGGATTGGCGTACGAGCTTTTGACCCTTCGTCATTATGAGCCCATTTTAAGCAATATCATTTATCTTGGCTTACGCGCCGCCATCAAGAACCTGGGAAGCGGCAACCCCAAACGAAAAAAAGCGGAAGCATTTCAATAAATTACCATACGGGAGGTTCATTTCGTGGGAGATCCATACAAAATTCTCAATGTGCCCTATGACGCTTCAGAGGAGCAGATCAAAGAAGCATACCGGGAGCTGGCGCGAAAATATCATCCGGATAATTACGCGGACAGTCCCCTGTCTGATCTTGCCAATGAGAAGATGCAGGAGATCAATGCCGCCTATGACGCAGTCATGGAAAAATTCAAAAACAAACAGCAGGGCGGCTACCAGCAAAGCGGTTACCAGCAGGAATCCTATTCCGGCGGCTACCAGCGGCAGTCCAACGGTCAGTTTTCCGATATTCGCCGCCTGCTCCAGCAAAACCGTCTCGCCGAAGCGGAGGAGCTGTTAGATGGAACGCCTATGACATCCCGGGATGCGGAATGGTATTTCCTAAAGGGAAATATCTATTTCCAAAGAGGATGGTTAGACGACGCGATGAATCATTTTTCTACCGCCTGCCGCTTAAATCCCAATAATCCCGAATACCGGGCAGCTATGAACCGTATGGCCTGGCAAAGGCAGGGAGGGAACGGAAGCCCTTACGGCCGGTACCGCACCGGCGGCGGAGTCGGCGGAATGTCTTCTTGTGACTGCTGTGCGAATCTGATCTGTGCCGACTGTCTTTGCGAATGCTGCGGCGGAGATCTGATTCCCTGCTGTTAAGAGGGACGCCTATGAAACCTTTGTCCAAATTGGCCTTTTGCGGGATCTTTACCGCGTTTGGCGTGATTTTACTGCTGATGACCGGCCTTTTCCCTATGGCGGAATTTGCCCTTCCTGCGATTGCCGGACTGCTTCCGGTGGTATTGGTCATTGAATCGGAAAAAAAATATGCGTTCTTGGTTTTTTTCGCCACGGCGGTTTTAGGAGCTATGCTTTGTCCATTAAAGGAAAGCGCCCTTTACTATGCCGCTTTTTTAGGATTCTACCCTATCGTCAAATCCACCTTTGAGCAGTGCAAAAGCCGGATCACCGAATGGCTTTGCAAAATCAGCCTGTTTGCGGTCATGGCGGTTTTGATCGTCGCAGCCGGCTGTTTTTTGGGCTTTTTCAGTGCCGCGGCCATTTTCGCGATGGGGATCCCCCTTTTATGTGGGTCCTCTCTCCTTTTCCTGGCCGCATTTGTGGTTTATGATGTGGCGGTAAGCCGGCTGATCTCCGGATACCTCTTTCTTCTCCGGCCCCGGATCTCCCGCTTTTTCCATTGATACACACCAT
>CALWZB010000029.1 GCA_944385915.1 uncultured Clostridia bacterium
CTTTTCCCCTTTTTCCTTCCCCTTTCGTCCCCCTTTTCGCCTCTCTCCTCACCACTAAAAAATCCCGCCCTATGGGCGGGATTTTCCGTTACTGCTTTTTCCCGCAATAAGGACAAAATGCGGCGTCATCGGGAAGCTTTTTCCCGCACTCGGGACAAATTCCCTTGACCGGCTCCGAATGGCCAAGAGTCGTTCCGCAGACCGGGCAGAAAGACATTCCTTCTTCGGCCCGATTTTTGCAAACGGGGCAAACCAAAGGATCCGCTGTCTGCTGGTCCTTCTCTTTGATTTTTGCCATCTCATCCCGCGCCGTTTCGATAGCGGCATAGGAAGAAAGGATGGCGGCGCAGATCTCGCCGGCCTCGTCTTCATAGATCTCGCCAGCCTCAAAGCGCTGGTAAAAATGCTCGCCCAGTCTCGCTTTTAACGCGGCGATATTGCCTTCTTCAGTGCGGATTTTTCCGGAAAGCTTTCCAAGCTCTACCATATCGCCCGTCTTATCGCTGACGGTTTTCGCGATCTCACCGACCTTGTCGCCTACCGTTTTGGTGATTTCGTCTAATTTGTCTAACAGTGCCATATGTTCTCCTCCTACCTGACTGTCAAAAGAAATGGAAAAAGATCAATTTTTTGATCTACAAATGGAAAAACGGGAATCCTTTCTTTTTTCGCAATCATTTTTTTGCAGATTCCATCTTTTTTTCTACAGTGCTTTCCGACTCCTTATGATGCCGCAGTTCCTTTAGAAAGCCCGCGACAATAATGCATACAATGACCAATATGGGAAGAGCGGCGCAGATAAACACCGTTTGCAGCATGGACATGGTCCCTTCGCTGAATAAAAGAGCGATAGGAAAAATGATAAAGGTAATGGACCAAAAAACGCGAAGGCCTTTTCCCGGCTCCTGATTTGCTGAGATTTTTTTCAGAGAATAGGAAGCAATAACCATAGTGAGCGCGTCAAAGGTGGATGCGTAAAACGCCACCATAGCGATAATCAAAATCGCGATAGCGATCTTCGGAAAAGGCAGCACCGAAAAAATGTCCATGATCGTTTCCGGAACCGAGGCGCCGGCGGCGATCTGGCCCGCCACGTCTACTTTTCCTGTGACCTGCTGATACAATCCAAAATTCCCAAACACGATAAACGCCAAAAAGGTAGCGGAAAGGCCGCTGATGTACGAACCGAGGATGGTTTGGCGAATGGTCCTTCCTTCTGAAATGCTTCCAATGAAGAAAGGCGTCGCCACCGACCATGAGATCCAAAATGCCCAGTAAAAGACCGTCCAATCCTGAGGGAAACCGGTAACGCCGTCACCGGATAAGCGAAGAGGATCCATCCATGTCGCCATTTCGAGAAAATCATTGAACATCCCGCCAATAGCGGAAACGCCGGTTTCTACAATATAACGGGTGGGTCCAAAGAAAAAGAAGATGCCCAAAAGGATGAAAAAGAAAATGATACAGATCTGTGCCAGCTTGGAAATACCCTTCATACCGAAGATTACCGCCAAAGTGAACACTACCGCCACCATAACCAAAATCAAAACGCTCATCAGCGTCGAAGAGGAAAGCCCGGTGATCTCACAGATCGCTTCGCTCAAAAGCGGAGTCGCCAAAGTAAAGGATGTAGCCGTCGCCGCCAACAGGCACACCACCGCGAAAACGTCGATCGTCTTGCCCAGCGGTCCATCCACTTTGTCTTTAAAAATGGGGCGGCAGGCTTCGCTTAACCGCTGGCGGTTGGTCTTTTTCACATACATCATATACCCGTACGCCGCGGCGGGAAGGATATAAAATGCCCAGGCGATGGGTCCCCAGTGAAACAGAGGATATTCCGAGGCGTTGATCTGGCGTTCCGCCAGCGTCAGCTCTCCGGCGGCAAAGGGATCCGCCGCAAAATAATAGGCCCATTCGTGCAGCGCGAAAAAAAGCATATCCGCCGCCATGGTGGATGTAAAGATCATAGAACCCCAGGTAAAATTAGAGTACCTTGGTTTTGCCAGTTTGCCAAGCTTGATGTTTCCATATTTGGAAAATGCCACATAAAGAGAAATCAGCAGGATCCCCAAACCAAACAGAAGATAAACAAAGCCAAAATCGTTGGCAAGAAAGCCGTGGAGAGAATCAATCACCGCGCCGGACGCTTCCGGGAACACAAGCAGCAGCGCCGCCACCAGAACAATGACAGCAAAGGGAATCACGGTAATTCCCCAGTCAATGGTACGCTTTTCCTTCTTTTGTCCAGTCATTTCTTCGTTTCCTCTCTTTCTTTTTGCAGGCTTTCCTCCCAGACAGCAAAATTTCGCTCCCCTCGGGTAAAGCGGTCGATACCGTAGCTTCCGAAATCGTCTCCTTTTTCTTCTTTGACCAGTGTCCAAACCGACCAGAGCACATCCTGCATGATCTTATAGATCAAGATCCGCTCCCGCTCTTCCTTGGTCACCTCGACGTCGGAGTAATAGGAAAAGAAGAGGTCCTCGTCGGTTTTGGAAAAATCGTTTTCCAAAAACAAAGCGGCAATATCGAACATGGGATCATTATTGCCCGCGTACTCCCAGTCGATCAGGTACATACGCCCTTCCTTGTTTTTGACCAGATTCGCCGCCACCAGATCATTATGACAAGGCTTATGTTCTTCGCCCAATACCTCAAGGCGCTCTTTCATCCGGCGGACACCCTCCGGATAGATCTGTTCAAACCCGGGATACAGACGTTTTACATCCCCCAAAAGGGAAAGATACCGTTTGGTTTCTGTAAAAGCGTTGAAATCATTTTCCAGCAGCGCCTCTCGATGATGAAGGGTAGACAAAAGCAAAGCTGCCTGTTTCACATTGGCGTCCAACTTGATACTCGCCGGCGTCATGGTTTCCGCACCCTCGATATACTCGCTGACCTTAATACCGGTCTCCGCGTCGCAGTAAATCAAATTGCAATTTAACCCCATATCCGCGGCGATCGCCGCGTTTCGTTTTTCATTCGCGCGGTCGATCATGCTTTCGGTCATTCTTCCGGGAATGCGCAGCACATACTTTTTCCCCGCGGCCTGGACAAAATAATTGGTATTGGTAAGCCCGCCGGCAAAAAATACGTCCTCGATCTCCTCTTCAGAAAGCCCCAGCACCTTGGTTGCCGTATCCACCGCCAGCTTTCGCTGCATCTCCCGCTCTTTCCTTCGGATACGGGGGTAAATGATATGATTGAGCCGTTGGTAGCTTTCGGGAGTATCCGCTCTTCCCCAAATGAGATCGTCCACCATAACCGCTGAAAAGAAATATACCCGTCCTAAATTTTCCAGCACATACTCATAATGAAGCAGCGGGTTTTGATTTTCCGAATAATACCGCAGCATTCGCTGGAAAACAGAAGCGGAAATTTTACAAAGGCCGGTCAATTCCCCGTCCACATGGTTTAACTGCCGGATATCCCGGCTGATCCGGAAGATCCCTCCGCCGGTCACCTCCGCCATCATACTTTCCGTCGGCGCGGAAAGGGGAGAAAGCAAAACCGAAAAAGAGGAAGGATCCTCTAAAATGGCCTCTACCGCCCTGCCCTCAAATACAAAATCCTCGGGCAAAACCAAAAATCCTCCGGGCAGATGCTCTTCAGCCAGCTTCAGCGCTTCCATGCTCCCTGTCCAGCGGCGCCGGGGATGATCCACCCAAATCAGATTTCCCCGGTTTTGCAGCGCTTTTTTCAGATCCTCGCCGCCGCCCACAATAACAAAGCGGCAGATCCCAACACTCTCCAGGATCCGAAGGGTGCGGTCCATAATGGTCCCGTCTCCCAGCGGTAAAAGGCCGGATGCCGAAGAAAAGGAACTGTTTCCGGCCAAAATGACCGCCGTATCTACCGTTTCCCCACCGCCCTTCAAAAAGAGCTTTTTCCCTTGCCTTCGCCGAAGCTCCGCCTCTAAAAAAGCGTTTCCTTCCTCTGTTAAGGCCATTCGCTTCTTTTTTCCGGACAGGTCTATGACGATCAGATGATGCTCTCTTGCCCAGCGCACCAGAGAATTGACTTTCCCCACCGAAATCCCCGTTTCCTTTGCCAGGAAACGCTGATTTTCCACTACCGTCTCATTGATCACCTGTAAAATCTGATACAGGGATTCCATACTCTCCCTCCTCGCGTTCATTTTTCGAACATTTATCACAGGGTATATGGTACCACCATTTGAAATTTTTGTCAATATATTTTTTCAAAAAATGAACAATTAAAAGCAAAAATGCAGAGGAATAGATCCTCTGCATTTTCTGGCCATCGATCATTGGGAAGAAAAAACCTTCTGCACCAGTTGTTTCATATCCACCGCGGAATCCTCTTTGGTGTCTACCAGAAAGGTAGGAACCGGAAGACTTGGCGGCTGATAGGGAGAAATGGCCGCTGCACCGTGAAAATAAACGTGGGCGGGATTTTCGTAACTTCGGGAAAGACACCGCATTTTTGCCGTTTCTTCTCCGGGATCACAAATCAAGCAAACCATCCGTGTCCGGTCAAAAAAAGGAGCGAGCCTTTCTTCCCAAACAGCGTGCTGAAACGCCCCTTCCGCCACCAACGAGATCCCTTCCTCCAAAAGCGTTCCCACTACCGAAAAAAACAAATCAGTGATTTTCCGATTGACGGAGGCGGGAAGCTGGTCATGGCTTTTTTGCATCGTAACCAGATACCCTTCCTTCAATGCATCCCGATGAACCACCGGAAGGAAAGCTTGCTGGGCAAAAGCCCGGGAAAAGGTGGTTTTTCCCGCCCCGGGCCTTCCGGTGACAATAATCAGCCACGGCATCTCCATATCCTATCCCTCCATTTCCTCCGCTAACCGCATACCCGCAATATCGGTTACCGGAAGGGAAAAAACAATGGATCTGGCTTTGGTACCAAGTCCCGCCTTTTCCATAATGGCGCTCATAATCTCCCTTTTCCGTTTGGTGTCTACTACAATGAAAATCATTTCCTTTTCATCCACCAGCGTGACGCCTAAAAACTGTTCCGCTTTTTCCCTTCCTGTCCCTCTGGCGTGAAGCACCGTTCCGCCGGTGGCATGGACCTCTCTTGCGGCATCCATGATCATTTCGGTATATCCCTGATTGGCGATGACCACCAAAAGCTCATATTTGGTTTCCTTCAATGTAGATTCCTCCCCCAAATGAAACGATTGTCCGTCGGTAAAGTAAGCAAGGGTCTTTTTCCCGCCGACACTGCTCAGCGGAATCAAAAACGCGATCCCGCTTCCCGGAAGATCGATATTTTGTTCCCAGCGCAAACCGGGTTTCAGATCCCGAAAGGTCTGGGCTGTGACCAGATGAAACAAAATGCTTTTTTCCGAGGATTCCAACCCGAAAAATTCCAAAATCTCGCTGGCAGCCGTTCCCCGCCCTACTGTAACAAAAGCGGAGGAAAGGCCTTTGCTTTCATAAAAGCGCAAAAACCCGCCGGCAAGATTCCGGCTCGTTACGGTAACAAGCAAACAAAGCTCTCCCATATCTTTTCTCCTTTACAGTTCGATGATCGCGGTATCCGAAAGGCCGGCGAAGGGGTCCAGCTCCACCGCAGGCTGTTTCTTCCGGCTCCGTAGCCGGTAGATCAATCCTAAAACCTGGATGGTGATAAGGGGCGTCATTGCAACCATAGCCACAACCCCAAACGCGTCGATGACTACATTGCCGCCCACCGCAAGACATGCGCCCTGCGCCAGAGGAAGCAAAAAGGTCGCTGTCATCGGACCGGATGCCACGCCGCCGGAGTCAAAGGCGATCGCCGTAAAAATTTTGGGCACAAAAAAGGAAAGCAAAAGCGCGATCCCGTAACCGGGAAGAAGAAAGTAAATAATGGGAATCTGAAACAGTACCCGAAGCATCGCTAACCCAATCGACGCCGCGACCCCCACCGACAGGCTAAGCCCCATAGCTTTTGCGGAGATGGCGCCGTCGGTGATCTCCGCCACCTGACGGTTCAAAACATAAACCGCCGGCTCCGCCTTTACAATAAAATAGCCGATCAAAGCGCCAATAGGGATTAAGATCCAACGATAGGAAAGCCCCGCAAGGATCTGCCCCAAATAATTGCCCGCCGGCATAAACCCAACATTGGCGCCAGTCAAAAAGAGCACCAGTCCCACAAAAGTATAAAGCAGTCCGACCCCGATTTTTAACAGATTTCTGGCGGAAAGCCGGAGGGAAACGATCTGGAAAATACCGAAAAAAAGAACGATAGGAAGCAAGGAAAGCCCGATCTCCCGAAAGTAGTGAGGGATCCCCTCGAAGAAGAGGCTGCCCAAGGTCACGGAGTCCGCCACCTCTAAAAAGGATTCCGCCACATACTCCGTACCCTCGGGCGGATATAAAAGTCCCAATAAGAGCACCGCCAAAATAGGCCCGACAGAACAAAGGGAGACAAGTCCAAAGCTGTCGTCAGCGGCATTATTATCATTTCGGATCGCGGTAATTCCCACACCGAGCGCCATAATAAACGGAACCGTCATCGGCCCTGTCGTCACACCGCCGGAATCGAAAGCCACCGCCTGAAAGCTTTTCGGGGTAAACAAAAGCAGCCCGAAAACAACAACGTAACAGAAGATCAGCAAGGTGCGCAGAGAGATGTTCAAAAGCATCCGCAGCAAAGCAACCACCAGAAAGATGCCCACTCCTACCGCCACCGCTATGATCAGCGTCTGATTGGGAACTGAAGGCACCAATTCCGCCAAAACCTGCAAATCCGGCTCCGAAATGGTAATGATGAATCCCAACAGGAAAGAGAGAAGTACGACGACCCATAACTTTTTGCTCCGGGTCATTGCCGTTCCCACCCGCTCCCCCATAGGGGTCATGGACAGCTGTGCTCCCAGGGTAAAAAACATCATTCCAAAAATCAAAAAAACCGCGCCCATCAAAAAGCAAAGCAGTACGCTTGGCGTAAGAGGCGCCACTGTCAGGCTCAGCGCGGCGACGATCCCGATAATGGGAAGTACCGCCGTCAACGCCTCCTCTAATTTTTGCTTCAGGTTCCACCCGTTTCCGCTCAAAAACGTCCTCCTCTCTCTTACGTTAAGATTCCGTTAAGAAAAATTCAATATATGAACATTATACCATTTTTCCCTTCCCCCGTCAACCGATATTCTGTAAACAAAAAAAGGAAACGGTTTCCCGTTTCCTTTTTTGCTAATCCTGCTTGATGGCAGAAAGCGCGCTGATTTTCACCGCACGGTTGGCGGGATAAAAACCGGAAAGCAATCCGATCAAAGTCGCAAAGGCGATCGCGCCCAGCACCAGCCAGAAAGGAATCACCGAAGTGCCGCCGATCCCGCCGGTCAAAGTCAGATAGTCGTTCTGGGCGTTCTGGGTGGAAAAGGTGTTGATCAGGAATGAAAACAGATAACTCAGTCCCGACCCTACGATGCCACCCATCAGTCCGATCAAGCCCGCCTCCATTAAAAAGGTGGCGCGGATATCCCGGATAAGACAGCCCAATACCTTCATGACACCGATTTCTCTGGTGCGCTCATAGATGGACATGATCATCGTATTGGCGATACCGATCGCCGCTACCAGAAGGGAGATTGCCGCAAGGCCGCCTAACATCATCTGCTGGCTTCTCGCCTGTTCCTGGATGGGCTTTCGGATACTTTCCATACTGTTAGTCTCGTAACCAAAGCTTTTGATATATTCCTCCACCTCGGCTACATCGTCCATGTCGGCGCATTTGACTACTACCTGCTCATATCCGGTATCTACCTTATTTTTGTCCTGCTTGATATTATTATAGGAATTGTACTCCTTTTCCAGCCCTTTTAAAAAGCTGATATCCATAAAAATGGCATAAACCGGATAGGGATTCTTATTGTAATCCTCCGTCAATACGCCCGCGCAGCTGATTTTGTATTCCTTTGGCCGTTTGGTTGTGGTACTTTCATAGCTTTTGTTGATGGTAATGGTAAATTTATCCTCCATCGCCTCTACGAAAGGATCATCCCCTGCGTATTGATACACATGCTTGTTGCGCTTAGCATCGTAAAAGCTGTACGCCGCCTGGGACCCCATCAGAAAAACCGGACTTTGTTCGGTCCCATCGGGCAAAGCGCCCTCTGTCACACTGTAACCAAACGCTTCCAGATCCTTCATATTCACACCATAG
>CALWZB010000030.1 GCA_944385915.1 uncultured Clostridia bacterium
CCCATCTCATCCGCTAAATTCATCTGGGTCATATTTTTTTCAAGGCGCTTTTGTTTAATGGTTTTGGCTACTTTCAACGTATCAAACATGATCGACTTCCCCCATCTGATGCTTGTAAAACATCCCAAAGGATGTTGCGAAATAGGTTTCAAATGCTTCCTCTTCCCGGCGCCGTGCCGTTTTCCATGGACGCGTGCCCGGTAAGCTTGGATATTTCTTTTTCATCTTGCAGCTCCTTTCCGACGGGTCCCTCGTCTCTTTTATGCTACCGCCCTGTACGAAAAAAAGCAAGCAACCGGCAGTTGAATCCAAAGAAAAAGGGACTCAAGCGCCCATTGAGTCCCTTTGCGGCGCCGCAAACAGCGTTATTTGTTCTCTTTTCCCGACAATGTCTCTACCGTCATTTGATATATGAGAAGCTTCGCGGACAATTTCCCGGGGAGAGGAGCAAAAACGCCGTAATGAGAAAGGATCTTAGCAAGTGCATCCTTTTTCTTCTCCTCATCCTCGATCACCGTGATCCGTCCGGTACCGATAACGCTTTGATATCCGGCAGAATAGCTGCATGCATTGGCGCCCTCCTTCAGGTAATGACCGGTATCCAGCTCAAATCCCACCTTGGTTCCGGTGTGGAGCCACTTTCCTTTTCTGCCCTCTTTGGCACTGTGAAAATAAAAGATCCGCTCCGTTTCAGTTTCCTCATACCCAAAGCACAAGGGAACGATATACACTCCTTCCCCGTCAAAAAAGCCAAGACGGCAGCAAAAGCAACTTTCTATGACCTCTTTTAGCCGGTTGGGGTCAGTGATTTCCCGATCGCTTCTTCGCATGCCCTGCCCCCTTTATTTTTCTTTCCACATTCCAAGCAGCTGTTTTACTGATGGCACTTTTCCCCGATAGAAAGACATCATCCGGTAAACCTTTCCCGCAAGCAGTACGATCAGTACCGTCGCCAGCAAGACCATTGCTAAGGAAATACAAGCTGCAAATACCGAAATTTCACCCAAAAGAATCCGGCTTGGCACCACCAAGACCGCAGTAAAGGGAATGAAATCCAGTATCGAGGAGCCGGAGATGATATTCTCGATCCCACCGCCGCCGAATAAAACGCAAAGAAAGCTGATGACCAGCGCCATAGTAAACAGGTAGTTGGTCGCGGAAAGCTCCTCCGCTTTGGAAGCCAGAGCGCCTCCCACCGCCGCCAACGCACAATAGAGGAAAAAGCCTCCAAGGACCATCAAAACCGTGATCAAAACCGAAGGCAGCGTAAACACGCCCGAAAGGCTCCCGAAGCTTTCAAAAAACCGGATCAGCACCATATCGGTGTCGGGGAAAAGAGCTTTTACAGAAACGGTGCCGGCGGCAAATCCCAAAACCAGGGCAACTCCCCAGGTAAAAAACTGTAAGATGCCGCTAAGCGCAATCGCGCACATCTTTCCGAAGATCAGATCTTTAGGCTGTACCGAGATCAAAAGAGTATCCATCAGTTTGGAGCTTTTTTCCGACACCACACTGCTGGCGACACCCTGACCATAAATCAAAATCAAAAAGTACAGCACCATCAGGATCACATAAGGCAGGATCATTCCGAAAATATCCCGCACCGGCTTTAGAGGATCCGCTTCCTCTGTTTCCTCCCCGGTAAGAATAGCCGAAGAAACGGGAACAGAAAGGGCATTCAAAGCATCTTCGCTGATCCCCGATTTTTGAAGCAGCACGGCGTTTCCCGCAAGAGAGAGATAGGAAGAAAAACCCTCGGCGTCATCCTCGGTCAAACTGCTGTTTTCCGGGATCAAAACCGAAAAATGAACGCCTTGATCATCCTTGGTCACCGATAACACTAAGCTGCAGGGATCCTCTTTCCCTTTTTCCAGCCCCTCTTTTGCCGAATCTACCATTTGATAGACGATATCGGAAAAATGCAGATAAACAGGATTGACCGCGCCTGATTCCGGAAGGAAAAAGGACATATCATTCAAACGGGAATAATCGAAATCCCCTTCTACCTCATCGAATACATAAACCGTTTGAGCTGCGGTTTGGTAATTGGTTTCTTTCTGGGTATTATCCCCGGCGAAAAACTCTGTCGCCAGCATACTGACAAAAGGGATCAGAAAGAGAAGAAAAGCGGTGACAAAGGTGGCCGCCCGATAGCCTTTGGTTTTAGTATGGGAAGAAAAGGTAAAGGTAAAAACTTTACGAAATGCGGAAAAATGACGGCTCATTTGGACGCCTCCTTTCTTCTCGCAAGGGCGAGGATGTTTATAAGCTTTAGCCTGCTGCCCCGGTACATTAAAAGGTCATAATAGATTTTTCCGCAAAGCCGGGCAAGAAAGAAAACGACCCCCGCCTGGATCAGCCAGGAAAGCAAAAGAAGGGGCAGGCCGATATTCCCCAGCACATATTGGACCGGCGCGCAGAAAATGGAAAGCACTGGGCAAAGGCTGGAAAATACCGAAAGCCACTGTTCCGGAAACGCCGGGATGAAACAGGTCACCAGATAGGCGCCCAGCACAAAGAAGGTTACTGAGGTATTAGCGCCCTCCACCTCATCCATGCTGGAACAGGCGGTTCCGAAGATCCCCGAAAGAATGGAAAAGGTAAGATACCCTAAAAGCAGGGAGATCAGTACCACCGGGATCAAAAACGGATCGATATGGGTCAGCGACGAAAACGCGCCGCTGGAAAAGATGGTGTCTTTGATGCCGGAAACATCCATAAAGAGCCCGGTGACCCCATAAGAGATGAAATAAACAGCGACCCAGCTTACAAAGGTGCCGAAAAGATAGACCATGACCGCCAAAATCTTTCCCGTGATCAGCGCCAGCGGCTTGATGCTTACCATCAGCATTTCAATAAGTTTGGAGGATTTCTCCTCTACCACGATCCGGATGATGTAGATGGATGAAAAAAGGCTGATCGTCATCACCAGAATGGAGTACACATACTGGACCCAAAACTGGCTTTCAAAATCGTAATCTTCTCTTTCCAGATAATCGCTTACCGTCTCGACCCTGGTATCAAACGGAGAGGAAAGAAGCGCATAATCTTCCTCAAAAATGCCGAGAGACTGGTAACGGGCGATCATAAACGCCTGTTCCACCGCTTTTTGCAGCCGGGTTTGTTCCTCTTTGGAAACTTCTTTCAACGCGCCAAAGGACAAAAGGATCTGGTATCCCGACGCGTCTTCAGTAATGGTGACCGCCGCTTCCCCCTCGCCCAAAACATCCGGATGCCGGCTTTCATCCGAAAGAAACTCTGTTTCGGCAAAGGAGAGATCCTCCGTCCGGATCCTTTCTACATCGATCTCATAACCGGTCTCGTTGCAAAGGTAAACCCTTTCCAGATTGGATGACGTCACACTCTGACCGCTGTCTCCCATAAAAAGCGCCATCACCGGCACCGATGCGGCGATCAAAAGGAGCATGATAACGAGGGAGACCATATTGGCCTTGCTTTTGAGCTGTTGGAACAGTGTAAAGGAAAATACCTTTCCAGTTCCGGTAAAGTCATTTTTACTCCACTTCATGGCCTTCTCCCACCTTTTCTACGAAAATTTCATGCAAAGAAGGCTCGCTGAGGTCAAAGGTAATCACCGTAACGTCGTTTTGGATCAAAAGTCCCAAAAGAGCGTTGGCCTGTCCTTCGTTTTGGACCTTAAGCCGGTATTCATATTCCTTTTCACTGAGCAGTACCACGCCGGACTGGGCAATGTAAGGAGCGATGTCCGTCTCCGTCTTCAAAGAGAGATTGACCCGTCCGTAGCTTTTTTTAATCTCGTTTAAATTTCCCTGAAGCACCGCTTTGGAACGGTCCAGAATGGTGATATCGGTACAAAATTCCTCGACGGTAGCCATTTGATGGCTGGACATGATCAGATATTTTCCCCGGTCGATCTCCTCCCGGATCACTTGCTTAAACAAATCGGTGTTCACCGGGTCCAATCCGGACATGGGCTCATCCAAAACGATCAGCTCCGGATCGGACAGCAAAGCGATCATAAACTGGATTTTTTGCTGATTTCCCTTGGAAAGCTGGTCAGGCATCCGGGGCTTTTCCTTTTTCTTTCCCCGCATTCCTTTTTCCGGCAAGGGAGCATAAAGATATTCCTCCACCTCGAGCTTTTTGGCCCAGTAACGGATCCGCTCCTTGACCTGGGACTTTGGAACATCCCGAAGGGAAGCGAAATAAAAAAGCTGATCCATCAAAGAGTATTTGGGATACAGTCCCCGCTCCTCGGCAAGGTACCCGATGTTACAGCTTTTAGGGCTCAAGGATTTCCCGTTCCACAATACCTCTCCGCCGTCCTTGGCAAGCATCCCCAAAATCATCCGGATCGCCGTTGTCTTTCCCGCTCCGTTAGTCCCGAGCAAGGCATACACTCCCGGTTTTTCCATCGAGAAAGAAAGGTGGTCCACCACCGTTTTTTCTCCGTATTTTTTCCATAAATCTGAAACAATCAAACTCATTTTGAATTCTCCTTTAATTTCTCGAACATTTTTCCGCGTCGATCGCCAGCACCACCATCAGTGCCAGCAGCGTATCGGCAGGATTTAAAATGTCGATCACATAAGTATCCGTCCAGTTGAAGATCTCTTTGGAAATTTTCGCGACCGGCTCTCCGCGCTGCCCCCGGATCTCGTAGTCCCACTCCAGAAAATCTCCATCCAACTGCCATCCGCAGCCGGTCACCTCAAACCGGGGACGAAGCAGCGTCAGCTCTTTTTTGATCTCCCCGACGCACTGCTGCCCGATATACAGCTCAAATTTCGGCAAAAAGGTAAGCACCTTTTCCTGAACAGTCCCCACATGGGTCCCGGAAGCGTTCAGAATATGCAGACAATGCCCCCAGGAAAGCTTTCCTTCCACCGTAAAAACGGTATTTCCTTTTTCATCATAGATGTCGTAGCTGTCAAACCCCGAAAAGAAGCGATGCTCGATCAATAATTTAATGCGTCTCCCCCTTTATTGCTGTCAACCTCATTATACCAAAAGTCCCCTTCGATTACAACAAAAAAATTTTGCCGGCTTTTGTCACACAGGCCCGAATATAAAAACAGCCGGCAGCGTTTTTTTCGCTGCCGGCTTATCTTTTTTTATCTTCCCGCGGTCTGATCCTTTAAGAGGACGTCATGGGCGCCGCCCTCGACAATGGATGTGGAGGAAACCAAAGTGATCTTCGCGTTCTTTTGAAGATCAGGAATGGTCAAAACGCCGCAGTTGCACATAGTGTGACGAACCTTGCTCAAAGACATGGTCACATTGTCCTTTAAGCTTCCCGCGTAAGGAACGTAAGAGTCAACGCCTTCCTCGAAAGAAAGCTTCGCAGAACCGCCCAGATCGTAACGCTGCCAGTTTCTCGCTCTGGCGCTGCCCTCGCCCCAATATTCCTTCATATAGCTTCCGTTGATGTTGACCTTGCTGGTGGGGCTTTCATCAAACCGGGCAAAATACCGCCCCAGCATAATGAAATCGGCGCCCATCGCCAACGCCAGCGTCATGTGATAATCGTATACGACACCGCCGTCGGAGCAAACCGGGACGTAGACCCCTGTCTCCTTAAAATACTCATCCCGCGCCGCCGCGACTTCGATCAAAGCGGTAGCCTGTCCACGGCCGATTCCTTTCTGCTCTCTGGTGATGCAGATGGACCCGCCGCCGATACCGACCTTTACAAAATCGGCGCCCGCTTTCGCTAAGAACAAAAAGCCTTCCCGGTCCACTACGTTTCCGGCGCCAACCTTGACGCTGTCGCCGTATTTTCCCTTGATAAAGGCGAGAGTTCTCGACTGCCATTCGCTGTAGCCTTCGGAAGAGTCGATGCAAAGAACATCCGCTCCGGCTTCCACCAAAGCAGGGACCCGCTCCTCGTAGTCTCTGGTATTGATACCGGCGCCTACCATATAACGCTTATGACCGTCTAAAAGCTCGCTGACATTTTCCTTATGGCTGTCATAATCCTTCCGGAACACAATATACTTTAAGTGCTGATCTTTGTCGATCAAAGGCAGCGCATTCAATTTATGATCCCAGATAATATTGTTGGCTTCCTTTAAGGTGGTGTCCTCGGGAGCGCAGATCAAATGGGAAAAGGGCGTCATAAACTCCTCTACCTTGGTAGAAGGATCCATACGGCTGACCCGGTAATCTCTGCTGGTCACAATACCCAAAAGCTTTCCGTTGGGGCCGCCGTCTTCGGTGACCGCCACCGTAGAATGGCCGGTACGCTCCTTCAATGCCAAAACGTCCGCCATAGTCGCATCGGGGCGGATATTGGAATCGCTGGTGACAAAGCCCGCTTTGTAGCTTTTGACTCTGGCAATCATCGCCGCCTCGTCCTCAATGGACTGGGAACCGTAAATGAAGGACATACCGCCCTCTTTTGCCAAAGCAATGGCCATTTTGTCATCAGAGACCGCCTGCATAATCGCGGACACCAAAGGAATGTTCAAAGAAATCGCCGGTTCCTCGCCTTTTTTAAACTTCACTAACGGTGTCTTTAAGCTGACATTCGCCGGAATGCATTCCGCTGAGGAATAACCGGGAACCAAAAGATACTCGCCAAAAGTTCTCGAGGGTTCGGGATAGATAAATGCCATAACAAACGCTCCTTTTCTCAAAATTGATTATTATTCTGATTATACATTTTTTCAAAAACTTTGTCCATACGGGGAAAAAAGAAAAATCAACCAAACTTTCTTCCGGTTTTCTTCTGTTTTTTGTCCGAAGACAAAAATGCCGGCGCCGTCTCTCTAAGGTGTTTAAAAGCAGTCTGCTTTTCCCTTAAATATAGAGTTTTTTTACTTAACTTATTTCCAGGAGAGAACAGGTAAAAAATTTTATAGTAAAATGGAGAATATTTCCTGATAACTATTGACAATTCTCTATGGGTAGAGTATTCTGTAAGCAGCACAGTGGGATTTGGGGGTTTTTCGTGGCAAGAGAGAGTTTGACGGATCGATCCGATGAAGCGCTGGCGTCGCAGGCGAAAGAAAACGATAAGGATGCTGCGGCTGTTTTGATCTCTCGCTATTTTCGTCTGATCCAAAAGCTTGCTTCCCCCTATCGTCATTTTCTCGATTTTGACGATTTGTGCCAGGAAGGCTCCATTGGATTATTGGATGCTATCAACGGCTATCAACCCCAGAAAAATGTGCCATTTTCAGCGTATGCTGCTGCTTGTATCCGAAATCGTATCATTAAATTTGTAGAGAAGAATCAAACCCAAAAGGCTTCCGTCCTAAACCAGAGTCTCTCTTTAGAGGAGATCCAGGACCAGGCCGGCGGTGAGTCTCCTGAGCAAATTTTTATCGATAAGGAAAGCTTAAGTCACGTAATCGAAGACGTGAACCGGGTATTGTCTCCGTTGGAACGAAAGGTTTTGTTTTTGTTTTTGGCGGAAATGGATTACCGTTCCATTGCCGATACCCTTTGTATTACGGAAAAATCCGTGAACAACGCACTTCAGCGAGTACGAAAAAAACTGAAAGCCATTCACCGAGCATAAAGTACGCACTTGCCCCTATAGCTTAATCGAAGAGCGTTGTCAGAACAAAGGTGACGGTGCAATTCCGTCTTGCGGGCGAAAATTTAACCTAAGCGAGGTATGTAACATGTACGAAGACAAGACCCTGGTATGCAAAGAATGTGGCAAAGAATTTGTGTTCACCGCCGGTGAGCAGGAGTTCTACGCAGAGAAAGGCTTTGAAAACGAGCCTCAGCGCTGCAAAGAATGCCGTATGGCCCGCAAAAACAATCAGAGAGCACAAAGAGAGATGTTCACCGCAGTTTGCGCTTCCTGCGGAAAAGAAGCGAGAGTTCCCTTCCAGCCCCGCGAGGATCGCCCCGTATACTGCAGCGAGTGCTTTGCGAAAATGAGAGAAGAATAAGAACAAAACGCTGCCTGTATGGCAGCGTTTTTCTTTGTTTTTTTGGAGACAGACTGCTATTTCGATTCTGTCAAAAAACTTACGCCGTCGGTTTTTCGCCGGCTTTTTTCTTTTGGATCAGCCGAAACACAGCCCAGATCCCCCACCCTGCCCCGCAGATCAGAAGCATAAATCCTCCAAAGATCGCAAGGAACAGATAAATAAGCCCTGCCCATCCGCCAACAGAGGCGAACAGCATCATCAATACCATTGTCAACAGTAAAAGCACTGCTGCCGGTACCAGACGGATCCTTTTACTTTTCACCTTAAAACAAAGGAAAAGCTGAAGAGGCAAGAGAAAAACAAAAGAAAAGATCAAAACCAACCTTGTCAGCTCAATATCGCCAAGCCAAATATCGAACATACTCTCATCCTCCTTCCATACCGGTAACCTGTTTTTGGTCGTCTCCCGAAAACAAAGCTTCCGCGTTTTCTTTCCGGCCTTTGAAAAAGCGCAAAACCTGCCGGTGATCCCGGCAGGTCTTTACAGAAAGGATTATTTTTCGAAAATGGTGTTGGGATGATAGCACATATGGGCGCACTTATAATTCTGGCGCAGGCATCCGTCGGGTCTCGGGAAAGGCAAAGTGGGGGAAGTGATATCCTCTCTTCCGGGAACACCGTCCATGATCATCTGATCCAAAATAATAAAATCATCCACATAGCTCTTATCGATAGGAGTACCGTTATGCGCCGGGCAGATGAAATCATATTCCCATGCGCGCTCTTTCAATTTGAGCATATTTTTCTGATGGTTCTCTACCGTCTGGCCGGGAACATAGTTACCCGCCATATTGACTAAAACCTGTCCGGGATCCAGCTCGTCTCCGGTAAAGAGGATCCGGTAATCCTTATCCAGGATCGCCATACTTCCCAAACTATGGGCGCCGATATAGATCACTTCCAGCTCTCTTCCGCCGAGATTGATAGTCCAGCCTTCTTCTACCGTCTCAATCTCATAATCGGTGGGATAATTGGGGCTGTTTTGCTGGGCACTCTTCACGTCTTTTACCGCTTCGGGATGCATATATGCTTTTTTGAAATACCCGTTACCCAAGGAATGATCCAGGTGGCCATGGGTATTGATAACGCCCAAAACCGGAAGATCGGTCAGGGTTCTTACAAAATCATAAAGGTTTCTCGTCGACATTCCGGAATCGATCATAATCGCCGCATAATCGCCAAGCAGCAGATAAGAAATACAGCCGCCGTTATGGATCGCATAGGTATTGGGGGTAATTTTCTGTCCGGTATAGATAGGATACTCTCTCACGGCAAAACCCGCGGAATCAAATTTTTTCTCAGCCATAATGTAACCTCCTTAGATTTTAAATTAAGAGTATCATTAAACCAAAATAATGTCAATAACCTTTTGAAAAATTGATGAGTGCCACAACAAACCTCCTCTATTTTTAGAAGCAGGCCATGACACCGGGGAAAAAGCGAACAGATTTTGAATTTTTCCTTCCCAGATATGGACAAGGACGAAAAAATCAGGTATAATAAGAAAGCTTGACAAAAGCCTCATAATTTTGCGGCTTGCCGCGGAAAGAAGGGTACGATCTATTGATGAAACTGAAAAATAAAATTGCGGCCGGCGTATTATCTGCCGCCGTGCTGTTTTCCTGCGCTTCCTGCGGAGAGGATCTTTCCTGGACTTATCGTATGGGAGATTATGAAGTGACCTCGGGAATGTTCGTGGGAATGGGAATTGACGCGTACCAAAGCGCTTATTACCAGGATGGTATCGATACCTCCATCCCCTTAAAGGATCAGGCTATCGGCGAAGAAAACGCGTTGGACTGGGCGAGAAACGAAGCCAAAGATTACGCCAAGGAATACCTCTATGTGGAACAGCAGTTTGACGCGCTGGGTCTTTCCTTTACCGAGGATGAACTGCTTTCCATGGAGGAAAATGCCGATTATTACTGGGATTACGGATATCAGTCTTACTATGAAGAAGAAGGCTGCGGTGAAGAATCTTACCGGGCGCTTTATTTTAACGGCTATAAAAAGACAGCTTTGTTCGACGCCACCTACGGTGAGGGCGGATCACAGGAGGTGCCTGCATCCGAGCTTACTGCCTATTTTGACCGGGATTACCGCAAGATCCGCTATCTGATCCTGACCTTGACCGACGAAGAAGGAAACGCTTTGGAGGGCGAGGAGCTGGATGCGGAAAAGGAAAAGGCAGAGGCGTTAAAGGAACGGTTAGAATCCGGAGAGGATTTCAATACCGTTTATGCTGAGCATAACGATATCGATTACGACGCCGAAGCGGATTATTCCCGCCTTATCAACCTTTCGGACGAAACCTATGTTTCCGCCATTATTGATACGGTTTCCGAAATGGAGCCGGGAACCTACGCTGTCGCCTACAGCGAGAAATACGCGTATATCATCAACCTGATGGAAACCGATGACGACGATTTCGAATCGGTCCGCAGCACCATTCTAAGCACCCTCAAAGGCGAAGAGTTTGAAACCAATTTGGCGGAAGCCATTGCGCAGCTGGATGTAGAGGAAAATGAAGCTTCCATCAAAAAACACGACGTAAAGAATTTAGAGTAAACCCTTGCTTTTCATGGTAGGAAAGCATCGAATATAAGGAGGTCATAATCATGTTGGTATCTGCAAAAGAAATGCTCAACAAAGCGAGAGACGGAAAATACGCCGTCGGCCAGTTCAACATCAACAATCTGGAATGGACCAAAGCCATTCTTCTCACCGCTGAGGAGATGAAATCTCCGGTGATTTTAGGTGTCTCTGAGGGCGCCGGAAAATATATGTGCGGCTATAAAACTGTCGTCGGTATGGTCAAAGGGATGATCGAATGCCTGAACATTACCGTCCCCGTCGCCCTTCATCTGGACCACGGAAGCTACGAAGGCGCGAAAGCCTGCATCGAAGCCGGATTCTCTTCGGTTATGTTTGACGGCTCCCACTACCCCATCGAAGAAAACGTTGCGAAAACCAGAGAGCTGGTAGAAACCTGCAACAAGCTGGGACTCTCTCTGGAAGCGGAAGTCGGCGCTATTGGCGGCGAGGAAGACGGCGTAATTGGAACCGGCGAGTGTGCGGATCCCAAAGAGTGCAAGATGATTGCTGATTTGGGCGTTACCATGCTGGCTGCCGGTATCGGTAACATCCATGGTCAATATCCTGCTAACTGGCCCGGATTGAGCTTTGACACCTTAGCGGCAGTAAAAGAAGCGGTGGGCGATATGCCTTTGGTTCTCCATGGCGGTACCGGTATTCCCGAGGATATGATTAAAAAGGCCATTTCTCTTGGCGTTGCGAAGATTAACGTCAACACCGAATGCCAGCTCGCCTTTGCGGCTGCCACCAGAGCTTACATTGAGGCCGGCAAAGACAAAGAAGGCAAAGGCTTTGACCCGAGAAAGCTCCTGGCTCCCGGATTTGAAGCAATCAAAGCGACAGTCAAAGAGAAGATGGAACTGTTCGGATCGGTCAACAAAGCGTAATAAAAGCAGTGACCCCCGGCCATTCTGTGGGTGCTCATAAGAAAGTGATTTGAAAGAATTACGATTATGGCATCTGTCAGACGGGATTGGGCAACGAAGAAATACGCCGTATTCAGCAGATTTTGCTGGATACGGCGTATTTTCTTGCCTATTTATGTTTCCGTTTGCCTTTTCCGTGTGTTGTATTGCCCTTGCCCCGCTGGTTTATGGAACTTTTCATGTGTTTCGACAGCCGTAGCACCTCAATCAGATTGACAAACTGTTCCTTGGTGATGGCATCGTAGTCAATACCAAGGGTAGCCAAGAGCGCCCGCGCCTTCTTTTCATCGCTGCTGCCTTCAATTTTCATGGCGGTCTGTAACTGCTGCTGGGCTTGTGCCGCAGCGGATGGCTCGTCCGCTGTTGTGCTGTCGGTTTTGTGTGCCTCACGAATATCACGGAGTATCCCTGTCAGGTCATCCGCAACTACATAGCCGAAATATTCTTCCTCCGACACCTGAGCCAACTCCAGCGTGCGCAGATAAAGATCGTTTGGCCCATCGCCTTCCTTTGCCAGCACCATTTGACGCACGGCCTCCAGCACGGCGTTCATGTCGTTGATCCGCATATCTGCGATGCGG
>CALWZB010000031.1 GCA_944385915.1 uncultured Clostridia bacterium
CAATCCGATCACAGCCCCCGCCATCAGCGCGCCGGAGGGTGTTTTCGCCCACTTCGCCGCCAATCCGCCGATACCGATCACCGCAAATGCCAGAATGTAATCCAAAAGCATCACCCAGATGAAGACTTTCCATCCGCCGTTGTCTCTGACCATGACCGCGAGTCCTCCCGACCGCAGACCGGAAATGAGCATGGTAATGATGCCGTGGGCCACGCCGGAAAGTGCGCCCCAAAATACCCCGTATTTATAAGCAATGATCACCAAAGGCAGCATAGCGAACAAAGTAACCGAGCCTCCGTACGCCCAAATCGCCTCGAATTTAAAAAAGGTGTCCAAAATAATGCCGATGGCGATCAATAATCCGCATTCCACCAAGCGCAGCACATTTTGGGTTTGTTGACTCCGATTTTCCATAATATTCCGTCCTTTTTTGTTATTTCAGGGACCATTCCGCCGAAAAAACACGAAAAAAAGCGCCGTGATACGATTCACGGCGCTTTTCGCTTTCGTTTCGTATCTCCCTACGATGGCATTATCCATATCAGGTCAAAGGGTTAGAGGAAATCCTCTTCTCAGCCGTCAGGCACCCCTGATCACGATAACCAGTATAAGCAATTTGTCTGTTTTTGTCAATGCCTGTTTTTCGCTTTATTGATTTTCGCCTAAAAAGGCGGTATACTGTTAATGGAAAACCATCATACCGGCGGAAGGAAGGTGTCTTTTTGGATCGTACCATTTTGCATTGCGACTGCAACGGATTTTACGCGGCGGTGGAATGTGTATTCCATCCCGAACTTAAGGATGTCCCTATGGCAGTGTGCGGCGATCCCAAAAGCCGCCATGGGATCATTTTAGCGAAAAATGAGCTGGCCAAAAAATACCATATCCAAACCGCCGAAACGGTCTGGCAAGCCAAGGAAAAATGCCCCGATTTGGTCTTAGTGCTCCCGCATCATAAGGAGTACCAGGCATTTTCCAAACAGGTCAACGCCATCTACTGCCGTTTTACCGACCAGGTAGAACCCTTCGGCATCGACGAATCCTGGCTGGATGTCACCGGAAGCCGCCTTCTTTTCGGCGACGGAAAGACCATTGCCGATACCCTTCGGAAATTGGTGAAGGAGGAAACGGGATTGACCATTTCGGTGGGCGTCTCCTTCAATAAGGTTTTCGCCAAATTAGGGAGCGATTACAAAAAGCCCGACGCTACGACGGTCATTATGCGTAAGGATGTGGAAAAGATCGTCCATCCCCTTCCAGTGGAAGCTCTTTTGTTTGTGGGAAAGGCGGCAAAACGCTCGCTGCGGGACTTGGGGATCTATACCATCGGCGATCTGGCGCGCTTTCCCAAAGAACCGCTGGTGCGCCGGCTTGGAAAATTGGGAGAACAGCTTTCCTGCTACGCCAAGGGCGAAGACGAAAGCCCGGTCGCGCTTTATGACCGGGAAAAAGAGGTCAAATCAGTGGGAAACGGTATGACCTTTTCCCGAAATCTCACCTCTTTGGGCGACTGCGAGACCGGATTGCTGCCGCTGTGCGACGAGGTGGCGTCCCGGCTTCGAAAATACGGCCTTTCCGGGAAAACCGTTACCGTCGCTATGAAAACTGCGAATTTAAAGACGGTTTCCCGGCAAAAAACCTTGGATGCCCCCACCGATTTGGCGAGGGAAATCTTTTTATACAGTCTCCGGCTCCTTTCGGAGATCTGGGACGGAACAACCCCTATCCGGGCTCTCACCGTCACTGTCTCCGGCTTTGAAGAGGAAAATTTCGGAGAACAGCTGTCCCTTTTGCCGAAAGAGGACCTGCCTTTGGACAAAAAGCGTCAAAAGGAATTGGAAAGCGCCGTGGACCGGATCCGAAACCGTTTTGGCGACGAAGCCATCTCTTACGCAAAGCTGATCAATAATGATCTGGGAATCAAATAAAAAAGTGCTTTTACGGTTGCATTTTTCCCCTTTTTTCACTATAATATCCTGCGGAATGAGAAAAGATGGAGGCGCTGACAGTTGGACAGAAAAAGAATACGGGGAAATTTGATCTTACTTTTGGTGGCGATGATCTGGGGGTCGTCCTTTGTCGCCCAAAGCGTAGGGATGGACTCCATCGGACCGCTGACCTTCAACGGGATCCGGACACTTTTAGGCGGGATCGTGCTTTTGCCCTTGGTCGTTTGGATCAACGCCCGAAAGCCAAATCCTTCTCCCGACCATCCTACGGAATCCGCAAGGGATCTTTGGATCGGCGGGATCTGCTGCGGTCTCTTTTTATGTATCGCCAGCAATTTCCAGCAATTCGGCCTTCTGGATACCACGGCGGGCAAATCCGGGTTTATTACGGCCCTTTATGTGGTGCTGGTGCCGGTTTTCGGGCTGTTTTTAAAAAAACGGGCGCCGTTTACCGTTTGGATCGGGGTTTTGCTGGCAGTGGCGGGATTATATCTCCTTTGTATCACCGAATCCTTTTCCATTGGAAAAGGGGACTTTCTGACGATGATCTGCGCTTTATTTTACAGCTTTCATATTCTGGTCATTGACCATTTTTCCAAAAAAGCCAACGGAGTCAAGCTCTCCTGTATCCAGTTTTTTGTCTCCGCCTTTCTCTCTTTGGCGCTTATGTTTATATTCGAGTCGCCGGATCTGAGCCAGATCCTGAAAGCGGCATGGCCGTTAAGCTATTCGGGAATCATGTCCTGCGGCGTCGCCTATACCCTCCAGATCGTAGGGCAAAAGGATACCGACCCCACGGTAGCGTCCCTGATCATGTGCCTGGAATCGGTGTTTGCGGTGATCAGCGGCTGGCTGTTTTTGCATGAGACCCTGTCGCTTCGGGAGGGAATCGGCTGTGTATTGATGTTTGCCGCCATTTTGCTTTCCCAAATTCCGCCGAAAAAGAAAAAAGTATCCCAATAAACCGAAAACCGCCGGAAATTTCCGGCGGTTTTTTTATAGGGTACAGTTTCGCTCAAAACGCTCAAAGAATCCGATCCATTCCCCGGCGTCGTTTCGGACGCCCTGGATATAGATCCGCTCATTTCGAACGTTCACATTGAGGAAGACCTCTTTTCCGTTTCTTTGAATGCCTTCATATATCTGACAGATCCGCTTTGCCGACTCAGGATTATCGTGACAATCGAACAGCGATTTTCCGATCAAATCCGAATATCCCCGCTCCTCGTAATAGTGGTAACGGGCGCGTTTATTGAGAAAACGGATAATATAATCGTTATCTACAAACACAATAGGATAAGGATAGCTGTCCAAAATCCCTTTATACATCTCCAGCTCGGTCATAGTTATCCTTCCTCAGGGTAGATCACACTGTGGCGAATGGGAAGCCAGTCTTTGATGGCGTTGCGCAAAGCAAGATCCCAAAAATCCCATTCATGCTTATAACCGGGGATCACCTCAAAATCCAAATCCAGTCCCAGCTTCCGATACATCTCCAAAGCCAGACCGTTGTTGTCGCAAAGGCGGTCTTCGCTTCCCCAGGTAAATTTCACCTTGGGCATCTGTTTTCCGCTTGTTAACGCCTTGTAGACCGGCATGACCATATTGATGTCCTCTTTGGGGTCAACGCCCTGGTCGTAGCCGGAAACATCTTCGCCGTCAATGATCTTTTGGATCACTTCAAGCCATACCTTATCTTCGGGTTTATGTAACCGCATCCCCGGACCGGACATGATCAGCGCCGCGCTGTACTGCTCCGGATAAAGCATCGCGCACTTAAACGCGCCGCCGGACCCCATAGAAAGACCGCCTACAAAGTTATCCTCCCTCTTATCGGAGAAGGGGAAGATCGCCCGACACATTTTAGGAAGTTCCTCGGCAACATAAGTAAAATATTTCGCTCCGGTGGGATCGTCGGTGTAAAAGGCGTTGTAATCGGCGGGCATAACCACCGCTAACTTATGGTCGTCCGCATACCTTGTAATGTTAGAGAAATGAAGGTAATCGCTGTCGTCTCCGCTTCCGCCGTGTAAAAGCCAAAGCACCTGGTACTTCATCCCGGGAACATAAACCTCTTTTCTTCCCGACATAATGTCGGCGAAGCTAAACGAGGGAAGACAAATGGTCACATTGGTCTGCATCCCTAACGCCTGGGAAAGAAAATTCATCTTAATGACTGCCATATCCTTGCTCCTTTCTTGTCTGCGGGGAGATAAAAAATCACCCCACCGGTTTTGGTATGGAAAAATCCGTTACCAAACGAAATAAGTATACCATTTTTCTCCCCGTTTGTAAAGAAAAAAGCACAATTTGACGACTGCTTCAGAATAAAGAATAGAGCAATATCCCCGCGGCGCCGGCGCCCGCCATAATGTAAATGGGGTTGGTTTTCCAAATGCGCAGCACTACAAACCCCACGGCGAAGATCACCACCGGGATCCACTGGATCGTCGTCAGATCGTCAGGCAAGGTCCGTTCCCCGTAAAACGACAAAATGACCAAAGAGATGCCCGCCGACGCGATCATCGACACCACCGCCGGCCGAAGCCCGGCCAAAACGCCCTGGACCACCGAAAGGTTCCGGAACCGAAAGTAAATGTATGCCAGCGTCATGACGATGATACAGGAGGGCAAAATGCATCCGAAGGTCGCTATCACCGCACCCGCGATCCCTGCGACCCGAATTCCCACAAAGGTGGCGGCGTTAATGGCAATGGGGCCCGGCGTCATTTCGGCGATGGTCATAATATCGGCAAACTGGGTCATCGTAAGCCACGGATGGATGTCCACCACCTGATTTTGGATCAGCGGCATTGCCGCGTACCCTCCCCCGATGCTGAACAAACCAATTTGAAAAAAGCTCCAAAACAGCTCCAAAAGGATCATTTCGCTTCCCCCTTTGCTTTCTTTCCCCGAAGGATGGTATCCAGCGCGCCGATGATACCACAGATCACAATGATCAAAATAATGTTGACGCTAAAAAAGTAAACGGCAATAAAGGACAGCAAAAGCACCGCCAAAGGAAGGATCCGTTTTTGTTTTACGATCCCCTTGCCCATGGTGATCACCACATCACAGATCACAGCGGCCACACCCGCCAGCATACCGGTCATCGCCATATTCACGAAAACGTTATCCCGAAACGCGGCGTAGAAAAAGGAGATCACCGAAATAATCAAAAGCGGCGGCAGGATGGTCCCCAATACGGTCAGTAATGCGCCGCAAAGCCCCGCTACCCGATAGCCCACTAAAATGGATGCGTTCACCGCAATGGCGCCGGGAGAAGACTGGGCGATAGCGGTAAAGTCCAGCATTTCCTGCTCGTCGATCCAATGAAGTTCTTCAACGAATTTTTTGCGCATCAGCGGAATGATGACAAATCCTCCGCCGAAGGTACAGGCACTGAGCTGGAAGGTGGACAAAAACAGCTTTGCGTATTTTTTTCGATTCTCTTTCATAAAACCCCTCCTCAATGCCCTATTATAGCACTTGATTTTTCATAAGAAAAATAATATAATTTTATTGATTTTATAAGTTATTTTATATAAGGGGACTTTGCTATGACTCTGCGCCATTTGCGGATTTTTGTATCAGTGTGTGAAAACGGCTGCAACACCACCAAAGCGGCAGCCGCCCTACATATGACCCAGCCTGCCGTCAGCCTCGCCATCAAGGAGTTGGAGCAGTATTACGGCATCGTTTTATTCGACCGCATTGGAAGGCGTCTTTCCATTACCGAGGCGGGAGAACAGGTCAAAAGCTATGCCCTTTCCATTACCGCCCTGTTTGACGATATGGAAAAAGGAATCAAAAACTGGGACTCCTTCGGCGTACTTCGCATCGGTGCCAGCATTACCATCGGTTCTCAGTTTCTTCCCGCCTATGTAAAGGCTTTTTCCAAACAGTATCCCAACACCGAAGTGCGGGTGGTGGTCCGCCCTTCGGAGCAGTTAGAAGAAAGGATCTTAAACAACGAGCTGGATTTTGCTCTGATCGAAGGTGTTTCCCACCATCCTTCACTGATCTGTGAGCCCTATATGGATGATGAGCTGACGGTCATCTGTCCGGCAAACGGAAAGTACCGACCCGGCCAGACCCTTTCCATCGACGAATTTCGGACACAGAAATTCCTCTTGCGGGAAAAAGGAAGCGGAACCAGAGAAACCTTTGACCGGACTGTGGAAGCTGTCGGCTTTTCCGTTGTTCCGCTTTGGGAGGCCATGAGCACCGCCGCCCTGGTGAACGCGGTCATCAATGGGCTTGGCATTGCCGTCTTGCCCCGACGTATGGTGGATGCGCCCATAAAGGACAAAACGGTGATCGCGGTCCGGGTGGAGGGTTTGGAATTTTTGCGAAAATTCCATATCCTGTACCATCGGGAAAAATTCTTGACATCCTCCGCCCGGGCATTCATCCGTTTATGCAAAGAGGACGGAAAGCTTCCTGTCCCCTGATAAAAAATCCCCTCTGATGCCGTATTGGCGCCAGAGGGGGGGTTGCCTACATCAATGCCACAGTGATCTCGTCGTTTTGGGCGGAAACATAGATATCCTTTTGATTGGGGAGATGATCCAAAACCAGCATAGCGATCTGGTCCTCTACCGACCGGCGAATGGTGCTGCGAAGATCTCTGGCGGCAAATTTGCCGTTTTGAGATTTCTTTGCCAGCGTCTCCAGCGCTTTGTCGTCGTAATGAAGCTCTAACCCCAAATTGGAAAGAGGAAGCTTCATTTCGTTTAACATCAGTGCCGCGATCCTCTTCAGTTCCTCAAAGCCTAACGGATTAAAGACCACGATCTCATCCACCCGCGCGAGGAACTCCGGACGCAAAAATGCGGACAGTCCCTTTTTTGCCTTTTCGCTGGCGATCTCCTTTTCCTGCTTATTAAAGCCCACGATCCCCGTCTTATCGTTGCTCCCCGCGTTGGAGGTCATCACGATCACGGTATTTTCAAAATTGACGGTGCGGCCCTGGGCATCGGTGATCCGACCTTCGTCCAAGATCTGAAGCAGGATATTCATAACATCGGGATGGGCTTTTTCGATCTCGTCGAAGAGCACCACCGAGTACGGACGGCGGCGGACCTTTTCGGTCAGCTGACCCGCTTCGTCGAAGCCCACATATCCGGGGGGCGATCCCACCAGCCGGGAAACGGTATGCTTTTCGCTATATTCCGACATATCCACCCGGATCAGAGGCTCGGTTTTATCAAACAACCCTTCCGCCAGCACCTTCACCAGCTCGGTTTTTCCTACTCCTGTCGGCCCCACGAAGATAAAGGACGCCGGTCTCTTTTTCACATCCAGCTGGACTTTGGAACGGCGTACTGCGGCGACCACCGCATCGATCGCCTCATCCTGACCGATGATCTTGGATTTTAAAAGGGTCTCTAAGCCCTTTAATTTGGCGGATTCGTTTTGGCTTACCTTTTCAGCAGGGATACCGGTCCAAAGCTCGATTACCTTGGCCACGTCTTCCATAGTCACCTTAATGTCCGCAAGCTTAGGCTCGATCTCCTTGAGTTCCTCTTTGACCATAAACAACTCGCCCTTGGTTTTGGCGATCGCCTCATAATCGGGATGCTCCGTCTCACTTTCCAGAAGCTCTTCTTCTGTGGTGAGGTTTTTGAGTCGCTGATTCAGCTTTTGCCAATCGGTCAAAATACTGCTCTTAATGGAAGCGCACGCCGCCGCCTCATCCAAAAGGTCAATAGCCTTATCGGGCAGGAACCGGTCGGTAATATACCGCTCCGAATAATAAGCGCAGACTCTTACGATCTCGTCGGGGATCATGACTTTATGATAGGTTTCATAATATCCTTTGATACCCTGCAAGATCTGGATGGTCTGATCAATGGTAGGCTCCTCCACCTTCACAGGCTGGAACCGGCGCTCCAATGCCGAATCCTTTTCAATGTGTTTACGGTACTCGTTAAAGGTGGTCGCGCCAATTACCTGGATTTCGCCCCGGGAAAGCGCCGGTTTTAAGATGTTGGCGGCGCTCATAGAGCCTTCCGCGTCTCCTGCCCCCACCAGCGTATGCACCTCATCGATAAACAAGATCACATTGCCTTTGGCTTTGACCTCCTCGATCAGGCCTTTGACCCGGCTTTCAAACTGTCCCCGAAATTGGGTCCCCGCCACCAGCGCGGTCAGATCCAAAAGGTAAACTTCCTTATCCAAAAGGCGGAAAGGCACATCGCCGGACACGATCTTTTGGGCGATGCCTTCGGCAATGGCGGTTTTTCCGACGCCCGGTTCACCAATCAGGCAGGGATTATTTTTCTGTCTCCGGGAGAGGATCTGGATCACCCGATAGATCTCGCTCTCTCTGCCGACGATCCGGTCCAGCTGGTTGGACTGCGCCCGCCGGTTGAGGTTCTGACAGAAATTGTCCAGATATTTTCTCTGCTGGCGGCGGTCTTTTTTCTCGTCCCGCTTCCGGGGAGGAGGAAATCCCTCTTTTCCGGGACCGGGACCGGGAGATTCCATGGGAAGATTTTGATTGCTGTTATTGAACAGCTTTTGCATATACGGAGGAAGCGTATCCGCCCCGCCCAGTTCAAATAATCCATCCACCTCGGAAAGCTGGTCGTCCATATCCTCCAGATCCTGAGGGGTAATGCCCATTTTGTCCATCATCGCCTGGACCTGGGGCAATCCCAGCTCCGAAGCACATTTTAAGCAATACCCTTCGTTGACCATTTCCTTTCCGTCAAATTTTGCAACAAAAAGCATAGCCGGACGCTTTTTGCATTTGCAGCATAACATATCCATCAAAAAATCCTTTCTCCATTACAACGGTTCTAACTCTATTATAATTCTTTTTTGATCGTATTTATTTCCTTCAAGTAAAAAATAAATGAAAGAATCATAAAGAACATAGGAAGCAGCGAAAGAAGGAAGAGGATCGGCTCGGGGAAATCCCGAAACAAGATCGCCAGCAAAAACAGCGCATACAAAAGCATAGTAGTCACCTTTCCGTACCATTTCGCCGGCGGCGATTTTCTCCAGCTTCGAAGCAAAAACAATCCGATAAAGGCGAGGAGCAGTTCTTTGACAAACAGCACCAGCAAAAGCAGCCGCAGCGACGCATGGGTAAGCGCCAGGCAAACCACTACCGTAGCCATGGTGAGTTTATCCGCCAGAGGGTCTAAAAACTGCCCCAGCTGGGTAATCAAATGATATTTTCTGGCAATCGCGCCGTCCAATACATCCGTCAATCCGGAAAGCAGTAAAACTGCCGCCGGAAGATAAAAATATTCGTCGGAAACCAAAAAGTAGCAAACGCCGAACACCGGGATGAGAAACAACCGCAATATTGTCAATAAATTCGGCACATTCATATGTCTCTTCCTTTCTTTTTTATGCTGAGGCGCCCCAATCAATGTTCATCCCCTCCAAAAGAGGAAATTGATAAAGGTACCGAAAAAAATAACTGTTTTGGACATCCGTTTCGCTTAAAAAAGAAATGTTTCCGCCGAACAGGTTGAACCCAAGATGCAAAACGGCAGCAATTACTATCAAAATCAGCGCGCCCTTCAAAAATCCGACCGCACCGCCCGCCAGCGCGTTTACTGCTCCCAAAACAGGAACATACCGTATCTGGCGCAGAAGCCTTACCACCACCCGAAGGACGATCATCAGGCAAAAAAACAGTAAAAGAAAGCAAACGCCCTGTAACAGCGCATAAATCAAAGGATACATAATCTCGTCTACCATCGTGGTGCTGAGATGCTCTGCCGGCACTTCAGCAGATACCGCACCGTGACCCGCGATCTCCTCGGCTCCCCCGGAAAACTGAGAGACCAGTTTGGAAAGCCATGAGGGAAGGGCGCTCAAGGCAGCGGCGACCTGGGCTATGATCCCGTTTTCCAGCTCACCGGAAACCGCGGTCTCCACCTGTAACAGCAGCCGGTCCCGGATAAACAGCCGGTAAATCGCCTCCGACAACATCCGGCTTCCCCAATAGGCTCCTATGCAGGAAAGCGCGTACCCGAAAAAGCTGATCAAAGAAGCGACAAAGCCTTTTTTATAACATTCGATCACCGAAAGCGCCAACACCGCCACAGCGATCACATCAAAAATCAGAGCCGTCATCCGTTTTTTCCTCCCAAAGTGTCAGCCGGTTGCTCCCCAGCAGATACAACTGCCCGCCGACTGTTTCAATATCAAAAACTTCCGCATCTACCGTCAAAACCGCCGTCTCTAAAAGAGAGGCGTCGTAACATAAAACGCTTCCCTTTTGCAGCAGATACACCGTTTGCCCGTCGGTCGCCACGTCGATGATCTCCCCTTTGGTAACCGCTGTCAGCGTCTCTCCGGACACATCCACGCTGTTTAAAGACACCGATATCTGGCTGGCATCGGATAAAAGAAAAACGGTTTTCTCATCGGTAAAGCAGTAACGAAGAAGGGCGCTGTCAAAGGAAATCTGGGAGACATCTTGCTGTTCTCCGATGATCCCTAACCGGTTATCGCAGATCACATGGATCACATCTCCCTTTTTGCAGTCCACCGCTAAGGGGATCGAATCGGAAAAGGACGCGATGCGTTCTTCGGTCTCCCCGCTTTTTAAGCTGAACTGATAGATCCGCGTGTATACCGTTCCCCCTTCAAATCCTGCGCAGGCAATCACTAAGCTGTCGCCGTCGTAAGAAAAATCGATATCCACAATACTCTCCGACGCCGAATACCATTTTACCTTTTCTTTGCCGCTGCTGTCAAATACCGTGATGCATCCGGCATAACCCGACGCAGAAGTAACCAGCGCAAACTGGTTTTTCCGGCTGATGGCGCCGGTGAGAATGGTATCGGTGAGCCTTGCGCTGTAAAGAAGGCTTCCCGAACTGTCGACCCGATAGCTGTAACCGCCCCGGTCATAAGTGAGCACCCGATCCTCCGCCGTTTTCTGGACCGGATTGGTGTACCGGTGCGCAAAACTGCGAAGGGCGCTTCCGCTGGCGGAAAAAAAGGCGGACTCCTCGTCGGTCAAAAGCACAATCTCCCGCCCCAAAGAAGAGATCCCTACCGGACGAAGCCCGGTCAGTGTCACCGGAAAGCTCAGATCCGTCAACGTTCCCTCATTATCCGTCTCTTCTCCGGTCAAAAGGGTTTCAATATCGTAATTTTGCACCATATAAAAGCCAAAGGCCACCAATGCGGCCAACAGCAGCAAGGAACCGGCAAGTACCGTTTTATGGATCCATTTTTTCCTTTTCTTCTGCCTGCGATATTCATCGATATCGTACTTTTTTGTTTCTTTGGCCATGTGCCCTCCAAATCAAAACCATTCTTCCGGGTACCATACCCGATTCAAATACAATCCTTCCGCCGGCGCCGTCATACCGGCCAATTTCCGGTCTTTGCTTTTTAACGCCTTTTGGATCTGTTCTTCGGTCATATCCCTTTGCACAAGCGTTCCGGCAATGATTCGAACCATATGATATAAAAATCCGTTTCCCCGAATGGAAAGGATCACATAATCCCCTTTCCGCTTTACGTCACAGCAATAGATCTGCCGCACCGTATCCTTTACACTGCTCCCCGCGTTGGAAAAGCCCTTGAAATCATGCGTACCCACCAGTTCTTTCGCCAACCGGTCCATCCGTTTTTCATCCAACCGGCCCTTGACATGCCAGCATAGCCCCGAAGAAAACGGATCCCGCTCCGGACGGTCGAAATAAACATACCGGTATTCTTTCCATAAAACGCTGTACCGGGCATGAAACTCCGGTTTGACCTCTCTCACCCGCAAAACCGAAACATCCTCGGGCAAAAGCCGGTTGAGCGCCAAAGGCCAGGCCTGTAACGGGATCTTGCTTTCCGTCTCCATATGAAAGCAAAAATGGTTAGCGTGAACGCCGGCGTCGGTGCGGGAACAGCCTACGATATCCTCCCGCTTTCCCAAAAGGGCTTCCAGAGCATCCTGTACCACTTCGCAGACCGTCAGACCGTTTTTCTGGACCTGGTAGCCGTGGTAACGGGTCCCCCGGTAAGCGATCTCAAACAAAAGCTTTCTCATACTACGAAAAGAAAAACGGCAGGCGGTTTAAAAATACCACCGCCACGATAGAGGCTGCCACAACGCCCGCCGACAGAAAATCCCGAAGATGCAAGGCAAGCTGCCGCATTCTCGTTCTTCCCTCGCCGCCGTGGTAACAGCGGCATTCCATTGCCAGCGCCAATTCCTCCGCCCGGCGAAAAGCGGAAACAAAAAGGGGAATCAGAATGGGGATCAGCGCCCTAGCGCGCTGTAAAAGGCTTCCCGATTCCAAATCGGCGCCTCTGGCTTTCTGGGCGGAAATGATTTTTTCCGTCTCTTCAATAAGCGTCGGGATAAACCGAAGGGCGATAGACATCATCATCGCCAGCTCATGAACCGGAAAATGAAGCCATTTTAACGGCTTTAACAGCCGCTCGATGGCGTCGGTCAGTTCGATAGGCGAGGTGGTGTAGGTCAAAAGAGAAGATCCTGCAATCAAAAGCACGATCCGCACCGCCATGGTAAAAGCCAGATATAGTCCCTCGGCGGTGATATGAAAGATCCAAAAATCCAAAAGAGGATACTCGCCGCCCACAAAGAACACATTCAAAATCGCGGTGAACAAAAGGATGGGCAAAATGGGTTTGATGCTTTTGACGATCATCCGCACCGGAATGGATGAGACCAGATAGCAAAAGAACAAAAGCAATCCGGAAAGAAGGTACCCGAGAGGGTGATCCACAATAAAAAGCAATACGATATAGCCGATGGTCAATAAAATTTTCATCCGGGAATCCAGCCGGTGGATCAAAGAATGACCGGGAAAATACTGACCGATGGTGATATCCCTAAGCATGCTGTTCCCCCTTTCCCAGTAATTCCAACAGTTTTTTCTTGGCGTAAGGCACGGTATACACATTGGATGGAACCGGATATCTTTCCTCTGCCAGCTGGTGGAACACATTGGTGATCTGGGGAACAGAAAGGCGGATCGCCTTTAGCTCCTCGCTGCGGCGGAATACATTTTCCACCGTATCGTAAGCGAAAACCTTCCCTTCGTTCATCACCAGCACCCGGTCGGCAAAATTCGCCACATCCTCCATACTATGAGAAACCAGCAAAACGGTATTTTTCGTTTCCTCGTGGTATTCCCGGATCTTTCCTAAAATTTTATTTCTCCCATGGGGATCCAGCCCCGCCGTAGGTTCGTCCAAAATCAAAATTTTCGGCTCCATGGCCATGACGCCGGCAATGGCGACTCTCCGCTTTTGGCCGCCGGAAAGCTCAAAGGGGCTTTTTTGAAGCCAGGTGTCGTGCACCCCCGCAAAATGAGCCGCTTCCATGACCCGCCGGTCCAGCTCGTCACCGTCAAGTCCCATATTCTTCGGACCAAAAGCGATGTCCTGATACACCGTTTCCTCAAAAAGCTGATATTCGGGATACTGGAACACCAGCCCCACCTGAAACCGGACTGCTCGAAGGTCGCTTTTATCCGAAAAAATATCCTGACCGTCCAGCAAAATGCGCCCCGACGTGGGCTTCAAAAGCCCGTTGAGATGCTGGATCAACGTGGATTTTCCCGAACCGGTGTGTCCGATAACGCCGATGATCTCGCCGTCATCGATGGTGAGGGAAACGTCATCCACTGCTGTTTTCTGAAACGGCGTGCCGATACTGTATTGATAGGTCAAATGCTCTACCGTTAATCCCAACCTGTTAGCCCCCTTTTTTGATCTGATCCAAAAGATTTCGCAATACGCCGGCGCACTCGTCCTCGGTCAAAACCCCGTCGGGAAGGTCCAAGCCTTCCTGTTTCAATTCATAGATCAGCTCGGTAACCTGGGGCACATCCAGCCCCACTTCCTTCAAAAGCTCCACCTGGGAAAAAATTTCCCGGGGCGTCCCGTCTAACAAAAGCTTTCCATGGTCTATTACCACGACTCGGTCGCTTTGGACCGCTTCGTCCATATAATGGGTGATGAGCACCACGGTAGTCCCATGCTCCCGGTTCAGCGCCCTTATGGTTTTCAAAACCTCTCTTCGCCCTTTCGGGTCCAGCATGGCGGTAGGCTCGTCCAAAACGATACAGTCAGGACGCATCGCCAAGATCCCGGCGATCGCCACTCTCTGTTTTTGTCCTCCCGAAAGCTGGTGAGGCGCATGCTCCCGAAAATCGTACATCTCTACATCCTTTAACGCCTGGTCCACTCTCCGGCGGATCTCTTTGGGCTCGACGCCGAGATTCTCCAAAGCAAATGCCACATCCTCTTCGACGATGGTGGCGACAATCTGGTTATCGGGATTTTGGAACACCATACCCACCCGCTGGCGGATATCAAAAAGCCGCTCTTCGTCGGTGGTATCCATGCCCTCCACCAAAACCTTCCCCGACTTGGGAAGCAAAATAGCGTTAAAATGCTTTGCCAGAGTCGATTTTCCCGAACCGTTATGACCTAATACGGAAAGAAACTCCCCTTTTTTGACCGAAAGGGAGACATCATCCAGCACCAAAAGCTGTCTTTCCTCTTCACTTCGATATTCAAAGGTGACATGCTCCGCCTGAATAATCTCATTCATCGCTTTTCTCCTTCCCCGCGTCTTTTTTCCTCAGCCATAAGGCGGTAGAACCGCATGGCAAAGTAAGCCCCGTCTCTTTTACCGGAAGGCCGATCTCGTCGGCGGTGACTGCGCCCAAAAAACGCCGGTTTATCGTCAACTCCAAAAGATACGCCATCACCGACGCGGAAAGTCCGGTGGTGTACGAATTTAAGGCAAAAAACAGCGGGTCGTCGGATAAAACGTTTGCCGTCAGTTCCAGCAGAGAGTAGATCTTTTCCTCTAATTTCCAAACCTCGCCTCCGGGCCCCCGCCCGTAGGATGGGGGATCCATGATGACCGCGTCGTACCGCCGCCCCCGCTTGATCTCTCTGGCGACGAACTTTTCACAGTCGTCCACGATCCATCGCACCGGCGCATCGGAAAGCCCCGACAAAGCGGCGTTTTCCTTTGCCCAGGAAACCATGCCCTTCGACGCGTCCACGTGGCAGACGCTGGCGCCCGCGGATAAGCATGCCGCCGTAGCGCCTCCCGTATAGGCGAAAAGATTCAATACCGAAATGGGACGGTTTTCTTCCGAAATAAGCCTGGAAAACAAATCCCAGTTCACCGCCTGTTCGGGAAACAATCCGGTATGCTTAAAACCGGTAGGAGCGATCTTAAAGCGAAGCGCACCGTATGTTATCGTCCAGCTTTCCGGGAGCTTTCGGTAAAACTCCCATTTTCCTCCCCCTTTGTCGGACCGAAAATACCGTCCGTCGGCCTTTCCCCATAAAGGGTTTTTCTTTGGCGGATCCCAAATCACCTGGGGATCCGGGCGAATCAGCACCGTATCCTTCCAGCGCTCCAGCTTTTCTCCATGTGCGGTATCCAAAACGGTGTAATCGCTCCAATGGGAGGCCACTCTCATACCCTTGCTCCTTCTCTTTTTTTACAGTAACTGCTGACCGTCCTGATCCAATCCCAGATGCTTGTAGGCTAACGCCGTAACGCATCGTCCTCGGGGCGTCCGGGACAAAAACCCAAGCTGCATCAAATAGGGTTCGTATACATCTTCGATGGTCACCGATTCCTCCCCCAGCACCGCCGAAAGGGTCTCAAGCCCCACCGGGCCGCCGCCGTAGTTTCGGATAATGGTGTTTAAAATTTTCCGGTCGATCTCGTCTAATCCCAATTCGTCCACTTCCAGCCGGTTCAACGCAGTGGAAACGATTTCCCTGGTGATGACGCCGTCTCCTAAGATCTGGGCGAAATCCCGCACCCGTTTCAGCATCCGGTTAGCGATACGAGGCGTTCCTCTGGATCGCCTTGCTAACTCGAACGCCCCGTCATCCTCACAAGGGATCCCCAAGATCCCCGCCGAACGCATAATGATCTCTTTGAGCTGGACGGGAGTGTAAAGCTCGAGCCTTGCGATCACGCCAAACCGGTCCCGCAAGGGCGAAGTGAGCTGACCCGCTCTTGTGGTTGCCCCCACTAAAGTAAACCGTGCCAGATCGATGCGGATGGAACGGGCGGAGGGACCTTTGCCAATGATGATATCCAGCGCGAAATCCTCCATGGCCGGGTAAAGGATCTCCTCTACCGCCTTGGAAAGGCGATGGATCTCGTCGATAAACAAAACGTCTCCCTGCTGTAAATTAGTCAAGATCGCCGCTAAGTCCCCCGGTTTTTCGATGGCGGGACCGGAGGTGATCTTTAAATTGACGTTCATCTCGTTAGCGATGATCTGGGAAAGGGTGGTTTTTCCCAAGCCCGGAGGTCCGTAAAGCAGCACATGATCCAACGCCTCTCCCCGCTTTTTTGCCGCTTCCATATAGACTGAAAGATTTTCCTTGACTTTATCCTGGCCAATGTATTCGCTTAACGTTTTGGGACGAAGAGAATATTCGATATCGGTATCCTGCCGCTGGTAATCCGGCGCCGTGATCCGGTTTTCAAAATCAAAATCCTCTTTGGAAAACTGGGATTCAAACATAGCTTCTCCTTTACTGTCCCGCTAACGAGCGAAGGCAAAACTTGATCATTTCATCCACCGGCGTATCCGGATCCAGCTTGGAAACCGCCGCCGCCGCGTCGCTTTGGCTGTACCCGAGCACCACCAGCGCGCTGATGGCTTCGCCGGCGTTGGAAGCGGAAGACGGGGAAAAGGTCTCGGGAAGGCTTCCGGAAAGCTGTTCCTTGGAAATTTTGTCTTTGAGCTCCAATAAGATCCGCTGGGCGGTCTTTAGCCCCAACCCCGGCGCCTTGGCGATGGTTTTCGCATCTCCCGAGGCGACGCAGAAGGCAAACTGCTCCGGCGTCACCGTAGAAAGCACCGAAAGTGCCACTTTCGGTCCCACCCGGGAAACCGAAAGAAGCTGTTTGAAACAGGACAACTCCCCCGGATCCAAAAATCCGAACAAATCCGCCGCAGCTTCGCTGATATGAAGATAGGTGTATAATTTCACTTCACTTCCCATCTGGGGAAGCTTGGACATGGTATACGCGGAGGTACGCACCGCATACCCTACCCCGGCGCATTCGATCACCGCCAAATTCATCTCCAGATAAGTCAACGTACCCCTGACACTATAGATCACACTACCGCTCCTTTAATTCTTCTACCTGGCGCATGATCAACGGCCGCGCCTCCCCCATCAGCTCATCCCATTCTCCCCGGTAATCGTAGCAAAGCTCCCCGCCCTTCTGGATCCGGGAAGCGTACTCCGAAAGAAGCTGATAATCTCTTTCGTAAACATGATAGCTGTTGGCACGGTGGGTATAGCTTCCCACCGGCACTCCCAATTCCTTCGCAAACCGTTCCTGAAGACAGATCAGGGCAAAGGCGTTCATAAATGACGCTTTCACCGCGTCGTTGGACCGAAACAGCACCTTACAGTGAAGCTTTCCTTCCCGGATAAAATACTGGATATGCTGAAGGCAGGCGGGAGAATCGTTTTGGACATCCCCGTCATGAAGGTTGTCCCGCACCCCGATCACCGCACGGCGGCTGTCCGGGTTGCGCCGCAAATCGTCCAAAATAAAGGAAAACTGATCTGCCATACGGCTATGGTAGGTATAGACCCAATTTCCTTTTTCGATCTCGAAATCCAAAATACCGTCGAGCATCTCTAACCGGTATTGCTCCAACTCCCGGTATCCGCCAATAAACAGCTTGGAGATCATCGGCTCCGCCGTAGCTTCCTCAATAACCATAGTCATCGAGACCTCTTTTTGTTCGGTATGGTAATCAGGACAGGGAACGGTATCCCCCTGTTCATATAAAGCCATCAGCGCCTTATGATATCCTTCGGGAAGGGTTCTTCCCGTCACTAAAATTTCTTTCATCCGGATCTCCTTTCCTCAGCGAAAAGCTGACTGAGCCTCCCGGGGGCCGCATGGGCATGGCAGATCGCCAGTGCCAGCGCGTCCGCCACATCGTCAGGCTTCGGCGCCTTTTTCAAACGCAAAAGCTTGGTCACCATATCGATGACCTGGCGCTTTTCCGCCCGGCCGTAGCCCACTACCGCCTGCTTGACCTGTAACGGCGTATATTCAAAACAGGGAATCCCCGCGTTGCTCGCCGCAAGCAAAATGACCCCTCTCGCCTGGGCTACATCGATGGCGGTTTTCTGGTTGGTGTTGAAAAAAAGCTTCTCAATAGACAGTGCTTCCGGCTTATATTGCTCGATCAGCTCGGTAAGCTGATCATAAATGATAGAAAGCCGACGGCAGAAATCCGTCCCCGCCGGCGTCGTAATGGCGCCGTAATCCAAAGTGATAAAGGTATTTCGGCTGTAATCTATGATCCCGCATCCCACAATGGCATACCCGGGATCGATCCCTAAAATCCGCAGGAAAAACACCTCCTTTTGCCCCGCTTTTTTTCACAAGCGACAGTCCGCCCATTATTTTTTCAGTATAGCATATTTTCCCTGAAAAAACAAATCCTTTTTCCCTGCCCGAGGGATGGAACGATAAAGATTTTTCCTTGTATGCCGGCAAAATCTATGATAGAATAAAAGCAGAACGAATAAGAAAGAAGGAAAAGCGATGGCTGTTTCAGATTTCTCCAAAGTGATCAACGATTCCTTTTCCCGTCAGGCGGAAAATTTTGAATCCGACCGCATGCAATTTTCTAACCAGGATTATCTTTCCCATATCGTTAAGCAGATCGCTCCTCAAGGAAACGAAACGGTCTTAGACGTTGCGGCGGGAACGGGATTATGCGCCAGAGCCTTGGCTCCTTTTGTACAGGAAGCCGTATGCGTAGACGCGACCGAAGAAATGCGGGCGCAAGGGATTCGAAAAGCCAAAGAAGAAGGAATTTCCAACATCCGGTTTCTTCCGGGCTTCGCCGAAGCCTTGCCCTTTTCGGAAAGCCAATTCGATATTGTCATATCCCGGCTCGCGTTTCATCATTTTCTTCAGACCCAACCGCCGTTTTCCGAAATGGTACGGGTATTGAAACCTGGCGGCAAGCTGGTGATCATCGATATGGAAGCGGCAGAAGAGCCCCTTCGAGACATCGAAGACCGTTTGGAAACGCTTCGTGATCCTTCTCACGTTCGAAATCAAAGTGCGGAAGAATTGAAAGCTCTTTACCGAAACGCTTCCATCCCTGTCTCTTTTGAGGAATCCGTTCGCATACCGGTTTCTTTGGATGCCTGGCTGGATCTGACAGAAACGCCCGCAGAGCATCGCCATATCATTCGATCCGCGCTTCAACAGGAACAAAACGGAGGCGCAAAAACCGGTTTTTCTCCCTTTCTGAAAAACGAAGCCCTTTATTTTGAACAGCGCTGGCTTTGTCTGATCGGGGAAAAGCCGCTTTCCGCTTTGAATAAAAAAGGAGTATCTGTATGATCTTTGCCGATAGCCATGTACACACCAGCACCTCCCCCGACAGCCACGGAGATCCTATCGAGACCTGTGAAAAAGCGATAGAAAAGGGAATCACAGTACTGACGTTGACCGAACATTTTGAATGCTATGCTTCTCCCCGCCCGGCGGAATCGGAAAGCGCGGTGTTCGCTCTCCCCTATCTGAAGGAATACCAGGCCACCTATCAAAAGCTAAAAGAGAAGTTTTTGGGAGCTTTGGACCTTCGGTTCGGCCTGGAGCTGGGCCAGCCTCACACCAACCCGTCTCTTTCCAAAGCGGCACTGGAAGGATTCGCCTTCGATTATGTTATCGGCTCCGGCCACAAGGTCCGGGACTTGGACTTGGGATATTACCACTACACCGAAGACAATATCCGCTCTTTGCAAAAGGAAAGCCTGGATGTGCTGTTTTTGTTGGCGAGCCAGGACGATTTCGACTGCCTCGGCCATTTTGATTTGATCCGCCGGTATGCAAACCGGGACGGCATCGACGCTGACTTCCATCCTTTCGCCGACAAGGTGGACGAGATCCTGAAAATGCTCATCTCCAGAGGAAAGGGCTTGGAGATCAATACGTCGGGACTGCGGGGAAAGTTAAAGGACACCATGCCCGCTTTCTGGATCCTGAAACGGTATCGAAAGCTGGGAGGCGAGATTTTGACTCTCGGAAGCGACAGCCACCTTCCCAAAGACGTAGGAGAAGGCATTTTTACGGCAGCGGACGCGGCAAAGGCCGCCGGCTTTTCCTACATCACTGTATTTAAAAACCGAAAGCCGGAATGGTATCCTCTGGATTAGGAATGCAAAAAATCCCTTCCTTACGGAAGGGATTTTCTCTCTTATCTGCTATCTGCGGCGCTGGTAAGAACCTCGCTTACCATCCGTCGCTTTTTTCAGGTCGGAAATCTTCTCATCACTGCGCTGCATAAACTTACTCAGCATATCCTCAAAGGATTTGTCACCGCTTTGCTCCGAAACCATACCGTAAGCCGCTTCCTCGATGGGCGGCAAAACTGGTTTCCTTGCCGCAGGACGGGAAAAAGAACCGCCGTTCCGACTGGAAGAAGGCGCACCTCCGCGGTTTTGCTGAGGCGGCCGGGATGAACGCTGTGCCCCGTTGTTGGCGGGAGGGTCCATCGCTTTTTTGATGGAAAGACTGATCTTCCCATCCTCGGCGATGTTCAGCACACGCACTTTCACCGTCTGCCCCTGGGTCAGATAATCAGAGATCTCTTTGACGAACGTAGGCGCCACCTCGGAGATATGGACCATACCCGTCTTCCCCTCCGAAAGATCGATAAACGCACCAAACTTGGTGATCCCGGTTACCTTGCCCTCATAAATTTTTCCTACTTCAAGCTGCATAAGCTTACTGTTTGCCTCCTTAAAATCGGATGATTATTGACCCGAAGCGTTAAAGAAAACGCGCTCTTCGGGGAAAATAAGCCCTAATTTTTCCCGGGCCATTTTGATGATATAGTCTGCGTCAGTTCCTTCCTCCAAGAGCGCCTCCATCTCCTCATTGAGTAAAGACTGCTCTTCCTTTTGCGCGTTCAGCTCCGAAAGCTTACTCCGATAGGACGCAATATCCAGCTGTAAAACGATCAGCGAACAAATCACATAACACAACAGCGCAATGATCGCCACGTTAATGATGACGGTCATTCTTCGAGATTTCTGTCTCATCACAGGATCCTCCCAGTTTATGGTGAATATCTGTCCTCTTATTATACAACATAGGGATCCTTTTTTTCAAGCGCTTTTTGGAAGCTTTTTGCTGATTTCCCCATTTTTGTATAGCTTTCCCAAAGAGAGCCGCACTTTTTACCGCAATATATCGAAAGCCCCGCCCAATGGGAGAAAAAATCCTTCGATATAAACCGGAAAGTAAAAAAGTAACGACCCGGATCACTGCCTGAGAGATCCGGTTTAAAAGAACGCCCAGGGTCAAAAAATAAAGCAGAAAACCCGCGCCTTCTCCAAAAAGCACATAAGTCCGAAACAGGCCGTCAGTGAACCGAACGAAAAAGAAGAAGGTCGCCGCCGCCGCAAGGATGACAAAAAGAAGATCCTCGGCAAAAACCATCCCTTTTTTATGGGGAAAGGAGAGGCGCAAAAAGCGAAACGCCTCATATCCGAGCCCCAAAAAGAAGCCAAGCCCTACCGCCATCAAAAAACGGATCGTTTGATCGTAGACCATGGCATTTCCTACCGAAACAGCGAGGCGAAAAACCCGGTCTTCCGGTCGGTTTCTTCGCTGTAATCCACGGCGTCAATATCCCCCTCGAGAGAAAGCTCTCCGTTTTCCACATTGAGGGTATTCACATGGAGATTTTTTCCGATCACCGTAAGCTTTCCGAGATTGGTAAACACTACCACACGGTACTCATCAAAGCTGTCTACATCCTGAACGCCGGATACAAAAAGGCTTTTCCGCTCTTCTAAAATGAGCTGGTGCGGCTGCCGCAGCGATTTTGACGATTCTTGATTCATTTTTCTTGTCCTCCTTTTGTTACAGGATATGAAGGAGGACAGAAAATTAGACCTATCCTACGATCTCATACTGATCGGAGGCGGTGTCCTTGCTTACATACTCCGTCACATTGAGGACCTTGACTTTCATCGGCTTGCCCAAATTGATCTCAATTATGTCCCCCACCTTAACATCATAGGAAGCTCTTGCCGGTTTTCCGTTGACCTCGATCCGCCCCGCGTCACAAGCTTCATTGGCAACGGTGCGGCGTTTAATCAGACGGGTCACCTTCAGGTATTTGTCCAAACGCATTGTTTCCTCCATAAGACAAAGCCCCCATGACCGAAAGCCATGGGGGAAACACACAAAATTACTTCGCAACCGCGTCCTTCAACGCTTTGCCGGCTTTGAAGGCAGGCACCTTGGTTGCAGGAATCTGAATCTTGGCACCGGTCGCGGGATTTTTGCCCTCTCTCGCAGCACGGTCACGGACCTCAAACGTTCCAAAACCAACGAGCTGCACCTTTTCCCCTTTGGCAAGAGAATCAGCGATGGCTTCGATAACCGCTGCAACAGCCTTGTCGGCATCTTTCTTGGAAAGATCCGCCTTTTCCGCTACAAGATTAATCAATTCCGTTTTAGTCATAATTTTGACCTCCATATTTTTATTTATCAATAGGTTATTACCTAAGATGTACTTTTTATTCAAACAGTTCGTCACAGGCAAGACGGGAAAGCTCCTCACCCGATTTTAACATCTCCTGTTCCCCTTTTTCAAAGGCGCTGATAAAACGCTTATTTTCTTCTCCAAGAAGCAGCTCCGCAGAAATCCCCGCCTTATGGGCATATCCGCACAGAAAAAGCAAAAGAGCAGAAAACGCATCCCTGTCTCCTTCGCTTAACCGGGAAAGGCTTTCCTTAGCCCGGGAAAGGAAAAATTCCTCGGAAAAAGCGACACCCGCCTTTTCCGCCCGCTTGATCAGTTTTTGCCCTCGCATCAGCGCAGGATAGCAAGCCGGAACCCGGTGCAGCGTCTCCGCCGCCGATTTGGTCCCTTTAAAGCGGCTTTTGATCTCCTCCCAGTTTTCCAAAACTTCTTCAGTCCCGGACACCTTTTGATCGGAAAAAACATGAGGATGACGCTGAATCATCTTTTCACAAACGCCAGTGATCACATCATCCATCCCAAAGCGGTTTTTTTCTTCCTCAATGGAGGCATGAAACACAACCTGGAGCAAAACATCCCCCAGCTCCTCTTTCAGCAGATCCGCATCCTTACAGTCAATCGCGTCTACCGCCTCGTACACTTCCTCGATAAAATCGGAGCGAATGCTCTCATGCGTCTGCTCCCGATCCCATGGACATCCCTCTTCGCTTCGAAGGATCGAAACGATCTCTCGCAGGTCTTCAAGACCGTAGCTGTTCTTCGGCGTAAAAGACACCGGCATTTCGTCCCTCCGTTCTCTGGACATCTTATCCAAAGTTATTCTACCCTATAAGTTTGTATTTTTCAAGTACTTTTATAAATTTTTCTCCTCTCGGCAGCATCCGCAGATCGTCTCTTGACAAAGCCCGAAGCAAAAGAATAAAAATAACGTAAACCATACCGCCGGCGGCGACAGCGACCAGCGTTTTCAGATGACTTTGGACCAGAGGATCCAAAAGCAGATACACCCCTTTCGCGCTCAGTCCGCAAAGCAGGCCCGCGATCAAGGGCTTGATGGTCAGCCGCACAAAGGAAAACGGCAGACCGGTGATTTTCCGAAGGTAGATAAAGCACAAAATCACAATGATGAAATAACAGCTGAATGTTCCCGCCGCGGCGCCGTTGACATTGATGGCCGGGATCCCGATCAAGAAGAAATTGGCGGCAAATTTAGCGATCACTCCTGCCAGCATAAACTTCGGTGGAAGATCCACCCTCCCAAGCCCCTGAAGCACAGCGAACAAAGGAGTAGTCAAGCCTAAAAAGATCAAAGAAATACCCTGCCAGCTCAAAACCGAGGAGGCCACCGCCACTTCTGAGACCTTTCCGGGAAACAGGAGGGTCAAAATGGGTCCCGCCAAAAAGAAAATACCAAAGGACGCGGGAATGGCGATCAGGGACGTCATCCGGATCACCGATTCCCCGTTGATCCGCACCAATTTCCGGTTTTTCGCTTCCCATGCGGCTGTAATATTAGGCAGTGCGCTTTTTCCAAAGATCCCGGTAAACGCCGGGACCAAGTTGAAAATGGAAAGGGCATAACCACTGTAAGAACCATAGATAAAATTGGCGGCACCTTCATTTTCGAATACCTCAGCAGAAATATATGGAGAAAACAACGCGTTCATCGCTTCGGGAAACTTGGAAAACGCGTAATCCAGCCGTCCGATAATGGTGACTGTATCAATAAGCTGCGCCACATTGACCACGATCGACCCGAGAGAAATAGGGATCGCGATCTTTAGTAGCCGTACCATCAGCGTTTTCGCCCGCATCGCTTTGGGCGAATACTTTAAATCATCCTGGGTGATAGTCCCTTTCTCCCGCCGGTCACGGATCAAAAGATAAAGAGTCCCTACCGCAGTGCTGAGGGTAATGCCGAAAATGGCCGCTGCCGAAGCGTAAGGCGCAATGATCCCCGC
>CALWZB010000032.1 GCA_944385915.1 uncultured Clostridia bacterium
GGGTACGGCGCAGGAGCTGATTTCCTTGATCGAGGATCAGCTTTATCGGGAGCTTTTGGCTATGAGTGAAGGAGGAAGGTAAGATGGTAGTCGAACTTGGAAACCTCTCTTTTCCCGTTTTACCGGAGAGTATTACTGTCATCAAAGAAGGCAACGGAGGGATCTACCGTCTGTTGGATGGGGAGGAGATCTCCTATGCCGCCAAAGGCGGGAGAAAAAAGATTTCCTTTTCCGGTTTTTTCCCAAAGACAGTTTCTTCGGAATACTGTACCCAGATCGAGGAGCATATCGAAAAGGGGGATGTCCTTTCTTTTTCGGCGTTTGGGGGAAGTTATCCCATCTCCCTTTTTGTTACGGTATCTTCTTTTTCGGTCACCGAGCGGGCAGGGGAGGAAGGCGTTTCCTTTTCCCTCACTCTCGCGGAACACCGGGAGAAAAGCCTTTCCGGAAGGCAGACCGGAGACCGGCTGGCGGCGGCGGGCGCGGTAAGACAGGAGGAGGAAAAAAAGGAAGAATCGGTTATTTTGTATACAGTGAAAAAAGGGGATACCCTTTGGGCGATCGCCAAGCAGTACCTCGGGGATGGGAGCCGGTACCCCGAGATCGCTTCGGATAATCTAATTCAAAATCCCAATTTGATCTTCCCCGGTCAGGAGGTGCGCATCAGGATATGCTGATCACCATACAGACCGAAAAAGAATCCTTTGTTCCAACGGCCCTCACCTTCACCGAGAAGGAAAGCCTCAGCGCAGGATATCTGGAGTTTTCCGTTCTTTCCGATATTTCCTTTTCCCTTGGGGAGGGGATCTCTCTTCTTTCGGAGGGAGAGACTGTTTTTTACGGAAGGATCTTTCAGATCCAGAGGGAAGGGAAATGCCAGTGGGTTTTGGCGTATGATCTCAGAAGGTATCTTTTATACCGGGATACCAAGGTTTTTCCCGCGGGAAGCTTATATGACCGGATCCGGCTGCTTTTAGGGGAGCGAAACCTTCCGGCTGGGGAGATCTCTTTAAAAAATGTAACGCTTCCGTCGGCGGTCTACGATCAGAAGACCATCTTTTCTATGCTTTCCGACGGGTTTCAGACGGCGAACCGGTTTGGATCGTATCCGGTTTTATATACCCAGGGGGAAAAGATCCAATGCAAAGAACGGGATGCGCTTCTTTTACCCTTTTTTGCAGTGCGGGGGGAGAATATCCTTCGATGCAAAACCGAAGAGGAGATTTTGTCGGACACCTTTAACCGGATCCAGTTGGTCCAAAAGCAGAGAGCGACGGGGAAAAGAAGCTATTTTGTATTAGAGGATCCAAAGACGGTGGAACAATGGGGCATTTTGCAGTACAGCGAAAATGTGCTGCAATCGGCGACCAAAGCGCAAATCTACGACAGTCTGCAAAGTCTGTTTTCGGAAAAAAACCGGCCGGTCACCGGAATTTCCCTCACAGTGATCGGAGATTTTTCATGCCGGGCGGGAATGTCCATCCATGTGGACATGCAAGACGAGAAAATCAACGGGATCTATCAGATCAAAGAGGTGATCCACACCGTTACCGAAGGCAGCGATACCATGACACTGAAAGGGGAGAGGTGGAGCGTATGATCGGGGAACTGATCCGGGAATTTTCAAAAATAGACCGTCTCGAGGAAACGCAGATCCTTTTTGGGACGGTATCCGGGGAAGATCCATTTACCGTTTTTGTGGACGAGCGGTTTACTTTGACGGAAGATAATTTGATCTTTCCGTCGTATCTTGGCAAAAAAAATCTGTCTATTTCAGGGAGTCACACGGGGACAGGAGAGATCGGCGAAAAGATAGCGGCGGGGGATATTTTGATCCTTCTTGCGGCAAAGGGACAGTATCTCATCATTGGAAAGGCGGGAGAGTATGGCAGCACAGAAGAATACGCCATTGCCATCGGGGAGTAAAAGCTTTCGGATCGACTGGCAAAAAAACCGCCTTTTTGGCACAGTAGAGGGAAAGGATCTTATTTTACAGTCGGCAGCGGCCATATTGGCGACAGAGCGGTACCGTTACACCATCTACAGCGACCATTACGGAAATGAGCTTTTGACAAGCATTCAGCAGGGAAAGGAAATTTCCCCCGAGCAGGCAAAGCAATTGGTTCAAGAGGCGCTTTCGGTGGATCCGCGGATCCTTTCGGTAGAAAACTTTTCTTTTTCTCACGCCGGTGATGAGGTTTTTCTTTCGATGACTCTTTGCACCGACGAGGGAGAAATCCATTATCGCAGCGGTTAAAAAGGGGGATGGATCTATGTTTACTATACCGACGTATGAAGAGATCAAAGAACAAATATTGGCACAGATCCCTGATGAGCTGGATAAGCGGGAGGGAAGCCTGATCGACACGGCGATAGGGCCGGTTTGCGCAGAGCTTTGCCAGATGTATATCACCTTGCAGGGATACTACGAGCTGTCCTTCGCCGATACGGCTTATGGGGAATATTTAGAGCGGATCGCCGGACAATACGGGATTTCTCGAAATCCGGCGGAGCATGCGCGTTACCGGGTTTTGGCATATGACAACGAAGGAAAACAAACCGTTTTGGAAGATGGTCTTCGTTTTTCCTCCAATGGGGTGTTCCTCAAAGCGGAGGGCGGCTTTCTGATTGCTGAGGTTTCAGGAAGCGAAGGAAATCTGATCGATCCTGAGGAGATCCTTCCGGTTTCGTATCTGGACCAGTTCGGAAGCGTAAAGATCGCAGAGCAGATTGCTTACGGAAAGGATACCGAAGACGACGAGTCGCTGAGGGAACGGCTGCTTTTTGCGCTGCGGCAGCCTGCTTACGGAGGCAATATCAGTGATTATCGGGAAAAAGGGAAAAGCTTAGATGGCGTAGGGGCAGTCAAGGTAGCGCCGGCGGCAAACGGCGGCGGGACCGTTACGCTTTATTTGCTGACTCCCGCTTTTTTGCCGGTAGAGGAACAGACGGCGGCGCAGATCCAGGAAGCCTTTTCTCCTCAGGGACAAAACGGTGTTGGGATCGCTCCCATTGGGCATATGGTAACGGTGCTTCCGGCAAACAGCCTTTCCGTTTCGGTTTCGGCGGCGGTGGAATACAAAAGCGGCGAAGAGGAAAGTGAAGTAAACGCCGCCATTCAAAAAGAGATCGAAGGGTATTTTTTATCCATTCGTGAGAACTGGGAAAAGGAAGAGGAAAGCGTCGTTCGCCTTAGCCGGGTAGAGAGCAGGATTTTGGATACTGAAGGGGTAGTGGACGTTTCTTCGGTCACATTAAACGGAAGCGGTCAAAATCTTATTTTGGATTTTGATACCGTTCCCATATTGGAGGGATTTAATGCGGTATAGGGATTATCTGCCCTCTTTTTTTTCCGATATTCGGGATTTTTCTTCTTTCGGTCAGGGGATCGACGCAGTGGGGGAAACGCTTTTTGCTTCCATTTCGTCTTTTCCCGAAGAGGTCTCTTTGAGCGAGACCACTCTTTTTTTAGACCGGTATGCCGAGCTTTTAGGAGAAAAACGAAACGGGAAAAGCGACGAGGAGTTTCGGACGATTTTACTGAGCCGGTTCAGCGGCAGGCTTCCCTTTACTTTGGTGCAGCTGAAACGGCGGCTTTCCTACCTTTTTCCCGAGGATGAAACCGATGTGGTATTGGAGCAGTTTGCGCTGGAGATCACGCTTCCGGATGTGTCGGAAAAGATCGTTTCGGGGATTTTTTCACAGCTTCGGCAGATGATTCCCGCGAACCTGACGTTAAAGGTGCTGGCGGGAAAACGGAGAAAAGGGAATCTTTATTGTTTCGGGGTGGTTCAGACCCTGGATCAAATCGAAATCCAAGGAGGAGTCAATGGCGGCATTTGATTTAAAATTGACCGGAGAAGGACAGGCGCTTTTGGGAAGTGTTTTGGCCGGAGAATCCATCGTATTCACTTCGGTACAATTGGGAGACAGCTTGGAAAACACGGGATCGGTTTCATCGTTGCGGGCAACCCTTTCGGTGGAAAAGGTAATTCAAGATGAAGAAAAAGTTTCCGTTTACGCGACGCTGTCCCTTTCGGCTTTGTCGGAAAGCTTTTATTGGCGGGAGGTAGGGCTGAACGCCAAAAAGGGGGAAAACGGGACGGAGATCCTCTTTGCCTACGGTTACGGGGGGAGCTATTCCGACTATATTGCGGCAGAAAACGGGAGCAGCGAAAAGCGGATCGTGCTGACCTTTTTTGTTTCATCGGATGCGGATTTTACAGCGGTCATCGATGAAAGTCTGGTTTTTCCCAGCAAGGCAGAGATGGAGACGGCGCTTACGCAGTTAGAGAAACGGACGTTGACGGCGTATCTATGCGAAAAAACAGGGACGGTGTACGCTCTCACCGGAGAAGGAAGCGAAGGGATCACCTTTGCGTACTTTGTTCCCGACGCCGATTATGAGGCAGGAGACACCTTTACCGTCAATGGTATCAGCTATACGGCGGAGACTCAAAAGGGAGAGGCCCTACAGTCCAAGGAATTTGCGTCGGGACAGCTTACGGCGGTTATACTAGATCATCAAAACAAAACGGTAAATTTTAAGACGGGCGGCGTGGATATCTCGTCCGCGACCGCCAGTCCTTCTGATGTATTAGCGGGGAAGACTTTCTTTTCGGGGCTAAGCGATCTCATCCAGACGGGGACGATGGAAGCGGCAGTTTTTCTTGGAAGCGGTTCGCTTACATTGGAGCTGAACTGGAACATAGGTATGAACGGAATGTATGAGGCATACGTTACGGTTCCTGCCGAATGCGATTTGGTTTTGGTAACCTACAGCTACATCGACGATAGCTGGGTTGATTGTGCGACAAGAAGCCGAAGCGGAAGCGGAGAATATATGTCCGTACGTTTTACCGGCAATACGCAAATTCGTATATACAATGATCGGACGACAGATCGTTGCAATTATTATCTTTACAATACGGGAGGTAAGTTTTAATGACATATCAGGTAGTGTACGACGAGACGGGGAAAATCTTGTTTTCCTATTCCAGCGATGAAACACTAAGCGATGTGGAGACGGCGAGCATCGAGGTGCCGGAAGGAAAGGTCCTGGTTTCCGTGGATCCGGTCACCAAAGCGCCGGTGTTCGAAGACGCGCCTTTAAGCCGGGATGAACTGGCGGAACAATTAGAGGCGTTAAAATCCCAGCAAACCGCTACCAATGACGCGGTGCTGGGGCTGATGTCGATGATGACTATGATGGGATAAAGAAAGGAGAAAAAAGGATGAAAAACATGTTTTACGGATTTTTACTCAATATGTGGGTATTCGGGGGATTAAGCGAAAGCGCGCTTCACGCTTACGTTCCCACCTTTATCAGCGAGGAAGAGTATCAGCAGATCATCGCTACGCCCAAAGAGGCGTAACAGGGGGGAGCGCGGATGGACACTCCCATCACCCGGGCGGAGCACGAGGAATTCCGCCGCCGGTTAGAGGAAGAAAACACAAGGCAGGATAAGCGGATCGCCCTTTTGGAAGAAAACACCAGAC
>CALWZB010000033.1 GCA_944385915.1 uncultured Clostridia bacterium
AAAGGAAGCGGGGTCTGGCTCCATCCAATCGGGAAAGACACCGAGCATACGCCGCTGTGCGGATGCATACCCTCCCTAAAACAAAACCGCGTGTCCTCCCTTGAGAAAAGGGGCGGCCGCGGCTTTGGCCGTCAGCTGCTCCTCCTCGTTGAGAAAAGGAGAAAACTGGGGACAGTTTTGTTTCTCGCAAAGGGTAAACAGATTTTGGATTCGGGAAATCAAATAACTTTTTTCTTTTTCCGCATTCATCATACTGCCTCGCAAAGGACGGAAAGAAAGACGTATAAGCTACACCCCGCCGGGGCATAGCTTATCCTTTAAAAATATACGCCGTTGCTTTCCAGCTCGTTGAGCAGATCCCCCATCAGATTCACATTGGAAGGGGTAATGATAAAGGTGGAGTTGGCGACTCTCTTGATCTCCCCGTTGTTTGCAAACGCAACACCGCTTAGGAAATCCAAAAGGCGTCTGGCCAATTCCTTGGAAGCCGACTCCAAATTGAGTACAACGGTAATTTTTTTGTTCAGATGCTCCGCAATGGAACGCGCGTCCTCAAACCGCTCCGGCTTGACCAGCATGACCTTTAACTGGGTGGTTGCGTGGATGTTGACCACCTTGCTGCGGTTTACCGAAACATCCGCTCTATAGCCGTCAGAGGATGTGCTGTTTTCAAACTCCTCGATATCCGGCGCAGGCTCCAATTCATCTTCATATTCTCTGTCTTCCTCGGAAAACATATCCTTTAATTTGTCCAGTACGCTCATGGTACTTCCTGCCTTTCTTTTCGGTTGTTAAATCCCCGCCGGCAAAACCGCCGGCTCTTTTCATACCTTCTACCATTATACCGCAAAAGCAGCTGCAAATCAATTCTTTTTTTGAGAATCGGTTACAGCGGTTTCTGATCATATAAATTTTTCCCCTGCACGATAATGGTATCATACAGGCGAAGGCTGTCTGCGTCATCTTCATTGATCTTGGCAATGAGGTAATCCTCTGCCTCATAGATCTCTTCGATCTTTCGAAAATACATCTTGTCCATGACCACCACATAAACCCCCCGAACCCCTTCTTCAAAGCGAAGGGCCTCTTTGGGGATCTTTAAGCCGGTATAAGACGCCACCACAATGGTCGCAGAGCAAAACCGGATGCTTAAAAGCTCCTCGTTGATGTTTTCTCCTAAAAAGACCGCCAAATATTCTCCCGTCTCCTCGTTCCGCGTAAGCTTTTCCACCGTCATAGTCACATCTGCGGAAACATGGGAAAACCGGAGGGATACGCTGCTTCCGGAGCGAAGCTTCTCCGCGTCGCTTCCGCTCAATACCGTGATATACCGCCATTTGTGGCTGGTAACGATCTTGACCGCAGAGGTATCCGCCTGATAGCTGGTGTAAGCGCTGATCATCTCTTTGGCCTTGGAAATGGTCAAAGAAGAAAGATCGATACTGGAAAGGGTTTCCTCATAACCGTCGATATGATCCACAAAATACCCGGAAGCGGTGGAAATAACCGAGGTGAGGCTGTTTTCTCCAAGCGCTTCCAAGGTCTGTATCTGTTGATTCAGTTCCTCGATCTGCGCGCTGTAATCCGTTTCCGGATACAAAACCATTTCCCGCTGTCCGGCATACCGGATGATTTCCTCTTTATACTGCTCCACACCGGAAAAATCCCCGCTGTCTCTGGACGCGATCAGTCGAAAAACCGACTGACGGATCGACTGGTTGAGATCCTCAGGTTTGATGACATCGGTGGTGTCCGCCGCAGCCTTCGCGTCGGAAAGCGCGTTGGCTTTAAGCTGAAGCTGGCGAATGGTATAACGGTTGCCTGCCGCGTCCCGGTTGGGATACACTTTTCCCAGATCCGCGCCCAGAGAAACCTTGGTTCCCACACTGTAGTTGGCGCTTAAATACCCGCTCGCAGTCAGCGGGATCACCGTCTCCTCCCGGACGATAAACCCATCCATATTGATCTGTTCGTCCACCGTTTGACTGTAGACGGTTTGGGTCACATAATCGGTCCCGGAAAAGCTTACCAGCTGAAACACCACATATACAATGAGGAAGGCGGACAAACAAAAGGACGCCGCCGTCAGCACCTTCCGGTTCATGCGTTATTCTTCCTCACTGTCTAAGATGGAAACCGGTTTATAAGGGACCACCGTCGACATCGCATGCTTATAAACCAGCTGCTGCTTCCCGTCGCAGTCCAAAATCACCACATAGCTGTCAAATCCCTTGACGATCCCGCGAAACTGAAATCCGTTGGTGAGAAAAACGGTGACCGGCATCCGCTCTTTGCGCACCTGATTTAAAAAGATATCCTGCAAATTCAAGTTTTTCATGTGTTCTGATCCTCCGTTCAAACGCCCGTTGGTTTTTCTTTTTTTCTCATTGTATCACAAAAGCCCGCTCTTTTCTATATGCTCCAGTGATTTTTTCAAAATATCCTCCCGGTCGGGATAAAGCCAAACGATCCGATCATCCCTCCGAAACCAGCTCAGCTGCCGTTTGGCGTAGCGCCGGCTGCTTTGCTTGATCTGCGCGATCGCATCCTGCAAAGAGCACTCCCCCGAAAAATAAGGGAGCAACTCCTTATAGCCAATAGCCTGCGCCGCTGTGGAAAGAGATTGCTTCGAAGCTTCAAAAACCTCTTCCACCAATCCCGCCGCCACCATTTGATCCACCCGCTGGTCGATCCGGTCGTATAAAATTTGCCGGCGGGAAAACTGGATCCCCAAGTAACAAAGACGGTAAGGGGAATCCTTTCTCCTGCTGTCCTCGATATGCGCCGTCATGGTTTTTCCGGTGAGATGGTAAATCTCGATAGCCCGGATGATCCGCCCTACATTGTTGGGGTGAAGACGTTTGGCGGAATCCGGATCAAACTCAGCAAGCATTTGAACGAGAAAAACGTTTCCATACCGCTTCGCTTTTTGCCTCAGCATCTCCCGAAAGGCGGGATCACTCCCCCCTTCCCCAAGCTCAATGCCATCGATCACGCTGTTAATGTATAATCCGGTCCCCCCCACAAGCAGCGGGATCTTTCCTTTGGAAGCGATCTTACGGATGGTCTGCCGCGCCGCTTCCAGATAATCCGCTAATGAAAAGGGCTCCCCCGGATCGAGAAAGTCGACCAGATGATGAGGGACCCCATCCGTCTCCTCCTTCGTGGGCTTTGCCGTCGCGATGGAAAGCCCCTTATAGATCTGCATCGAATCAGCGGAAACCACCTCGCCTCCCACCGCCTTTGCCAGTGCAACTCCCAAAGCGGTTTTTCCGGATGCCGTCGGTCCCGCCACGACGATCAACGGTATTTTCTCTTCCAAAATAACCTCCTATCCAAGCCGCCCGAAAAGCTTTTCCAGCTCTTTTCGGGAAAACGTCAGCAAAACCGGTCTCCCATGCGGGCAATAGCGCACCTCGGGATCCGAAAGGACTCTTCTAACGATCTCCTGCAGTTCCTTGCCGTTATTTTGATCGTTTGCCTTGATGGCGCTTCGGCATGCGATCCGGTGTAAGATCTCCTCGGTCACTTTCGGCATAGAAAGCCGCCTGTTTTCCTTTAAAGCCGCCGCTACGTCCAAAAAGACCTCCTTGGGATCGGCATCGCCAATAGCGGATGGCGCCGCCTTTAAAAGCACCGTTCCCCTGCCGCCTTCTTCAAATTCAAACCCCATCTGCTCCAAAAGCTCTCTTTTTTCCTCTAACTCTTCCCGTTCTGCCGCCGTCATAGAAAGAAAGCTTCCCGACAATAAAAGTTGTTTTTCCAAATATTCGTGGTTTTCCACCAGGCGGTTATATAAAATGCGCTCATGGGCGGCATGCTTATCGACCAGGATAAAATGATCTCCCGTTTCCGCCAAAAGATAGGTGGAAAAGATCTCTCCCAGATAGCGAAAAGAAACCTCCCGAACGGACTCTTTTTGTATTTTTTTGGTGTCAGGCTGCGCCCTGTCCGGCGCGGACGGCAGCGCCTTAAAGGAAAGCGGCTGCGTTAAGGTCTTTTGCCCCACTGCCTGATATACGGTGGGGTTATCGGAAAGTGTTTCTTCGATCAAAAAGTCCTCGGGATTGACCTCCACATCCAAAGAGACCCTGCGCTGCGGCTTCTCCGGCGGGGAAAAGGATGCTAAAAGGGCGTCTTCCCTTTTTGGGGGAAGATTTGATGAAGCCGGCTTAAAATCGTTTGCCGTCTCCTTTTTCTCCGACGAAAAGGAAGGGGGAGAAAATAACGTTTCCTGATTTTTAGGCTCCGGATCAAAAAACGGCGTCAGCACCGCTTCCTTTGGCTTTTTGGAGAAAACATCCTGATTTTCCTTTTGCAAAGCACTTTTGACAGCGAAGTAAACGCAGTCAAACACCGACTTTTCGCTGACAAAACGAACCTCCGTCTTGGTAGGATGCACATTGACGTCCACCGCGGAAAACGGCATGGTCAGCATCAGCACGCAGGATGGAAATTTCCCCACCATCAGGCTTCCCCGAAATCCTTCCTCCAACGCTACCATGGCGGTGCGGCTTTTGACATACCGTCCGTTGATGAAAAAATGCTGAAGAGAACGGTTCGCCCGGTGAAAGGAGGGCGCAGTGACAAAGCCGGTGACCCCCACATCCTGCAAACGGTAATCCACCGGGATCAGATGGTTTGCAAAATCTCTCCCCAAGACCGCATAAACGGCGCTTTTCAAATCTCCGTTTCCCGGCGTTTGGAATACCGCCTTGTTGTCCCGAAGAAACCGAAACCCGATCTCCGGATGGGAAAGGGCGATCTTTTCGACGATGGAAGCCACCGCGTTGCCTTCGGTGATATCCTTTTTCAGGAACTTGAGCCGGGCGGGAACATTGTAAAAAAGATCCTGTACCGCAATGGTCGTCCCGTCGGGACAGCCTGCGTCATCCACATGCTGGATCTCCCCTCCGGCTACCTGAACCAACGTCCCTAAAGCCTCTCCTTTGACCTTGGTCAAAAGGGAGATCTTCGACACCGCCGCAATAGACGCCAGCGCCTCGCCCCGAAACCCCAGCGTGCCGATCTGGTCTAAATCCTTCCGGGACTGGACCTTACTGGTCGCATGGCGCAAAAAAGCGGCAGGGGCATCCTCCTTTTCCATCCCGGAACCGTTATCGGTGACCCGGATGTAGGACGCCCCACCTTTTTTGATTTCTATGGTGATTTGGGAAGCGCCGGCGTCGACCGCGTTTTCCACTAACTCCTTTACCACCGAAGCCGGCCGCTCGATCACTTCTCCCGCGGCGATCAGCTCCGAGACCTCCTTGGCTAAAACCCGGATCTTCCCCATATTCTTCCCTTCTTTCCGTTTTTTTCATTGTAGCATGTCCCCTTTTCCCTTGTCAAGGAAGGCCCTTTGGCAAAAGAAAAACGGACGGCAAGCCGTCCGTTTCGAAGGTTAAGCGATCCCCTGTTCCCTTTGCATATCCTCGATGCTTTTCGCTTCGCTATGGATAATAGGCGTCCACTCTACTTTCTTAAAGAAAGCGACGAAGGAAATGGGAATGTAGGTAAACATAAAAATGGGGAAGGTAAACATATAAAGGATCTTTTTCCAGTTTGAGGTGTGGATCTGCTTCCATTCGCTGAACGTGGTAACAGCCCCGATCGCAAACATCAGGCCGTAAGCGTTTCTCAGCATTTCAAACATGGATTCCAGGGGAATCAGCACATTGTCCTCGGTGAGCAACCCCACCACCACAATTGTCAGATTGGCCAAAATCGCAATGGTAGTCAAAATAATGGCGGGCATGATCGTCATACACATATCAAAGCAGGAAAAGCTGAGTTTTCCGATGGTTCCCAAGATCAGCTTTGCGCCATACCGGCGAAACACCTGTAAATATCCCTTTGCCCAGCGCATTCTCTGTTTCCATGACTGGGAAAACGTCACCGGCTGTTCATCGTACAGCACCGCAGTGGGACAGTATCCGATCTTTTCCCCGTTGACTACATTGTGAACGGTAAACTCAATATCCTCGGTGAGAAGATAAAAGCTCCAATGATCCCCGATCTCCTCTAAGATCCGGCGGCTGAACAAAAATCCCGTCCCCGATACGGCACAGCTGGTTCCCAAAAGCATCCGGGACTCATTCAAATATCTTGCCTCCCGCAAAAACCATAAGGCGTATCCGGCGGAAATCCAGTTGCTGCCGTAGTTTTTGGAATTGCGGTAGCTGGTGATCACCGAATATCCGTCACTGAACGTTTTGTTCATCTCCGTAAGGTAGTTGGGGCTCAAAAGGTTGTCCGCGTCCAAAACCAAAAACGCGTCAAAAGCGTCCGAAGGATAATGTTTGCGGATCTGCTGGGTCAGAAAATCCAGCGCAAACCCTTTTCCCACCTGCTGCCGGTTGAACCGCTCGTACACCACGGCGCCATGTTCTCTCGCCATCCTGGCGGTGCCGTCGGTACAGTTATCCGCTACCACAAAAGCGGTCACCAGCTCCCCCGGATAGTCCTGCTTGCGGATGCTGTCCAAAAGCTGTCCGATAACCGCTTCCTCGTTTCTTGCGGAGATCAAAACCGCGTAGCGATGAAAGGTGACCTCCTTATGAGGCTTTCTTTTCTTTATATAAGGAACCAGTATGTAAAAAAACTGATAAGCATAGCACACCGTAAAAATGATAGCGATAACGTAGTTTACCATCTTGATGATTTCCATGGCTTTTTTCTCCTTACTCTTGGGAAAAAGGATCATCAGCCGGATCCTTCCCGTAGTCGATGCAATGAAATGTCAATATTACCTTAAAGAGATCCCCGTCAATGACCAGCTCCATCCTTCCGTTTTGCAAAGCCACCAGGCTTTGCGCAATGGAAAGCCCCAGTCCATGCCCTTCGGTATTACGGGAACCGTCTCCCCGAACAAACCGCTCCATCAATTCGTCTCCGCTGATGTTCAGCTCGTATTTGGAAATGTTGCGGAAAGTGATCACCGCTTCATCTTCTATCCTTTCTAAAGAAAGGTAGACCCTGGTCTGAGGCTGGGCGTATTTGAGGATGTTGTTGAGAAGGTTGTCAAATACCCTCCATAGATGCCGGCCATCCGCTAAAATGGTCACCGGCTCTTTGGGCTTATGAACGATCATCTCCAATCCGTGGTTCATCAGCCGCTCCTGATACTCTCCTACTGCCTGAGAAAAAAGTACGCCAACATCCGCCGGCGCCATATCCACAGCAAGATTTCCCGTAGATGCCTTCGACGCCTCCACCAGGTCCTCGATCAGCTTTTTTAACCGCTCCGACTGTCGGTCCAAAACGTCGATATATTCCCGCATCGTCTCATTTTCAGGATGTTCCTTTTTGATGAGATCCACATAATTGATAATGGATGTAAGGGGTGTTTTGATGTCGTGGGAAACATTGGTGATCAGCTCGGTTTTCAGCCGTTCGCTTCGGATTTGCTCTTCTACCGCCTTGCTCATTCCCAATCCGATATGATTGAGCGCCTCTCCAAATTGCTTAAAATCGGTAAACATATGCCGGGTGTTGATTTGAAACTGGAAATCTCCCTCGGCAATGCGCAGTCCTCCCTGCTGGATCTTTTTTAACGCGATAGCCACCTTCATGACCACCGGAACAATCATGGCGCACTCCAGGATCCAGATAAAGGTCAGTTCTAAATGTCCGACAATCAGTGTCAGAAAAAGATTGAACAAAACAAAACCCGATAAAACAAGAACCGTTCTCCAGATCAAAGGAACATGCACACATAAATACCGGATCCGCAAAACCAGCTTTCGAACGCCCCGCCAAAGAGCAGAAGCGGCCTTGTAAACAACGGTATTTTTCAATAAACCGCCTACTTTGAACCGCACCGCAAAGCTCATAGTGTAAGAAAGCAGAAGCAAAAAATCCACCAGAAGGAAAAATCCAAAGCAAAAAAGGGAACTGACGCTTCCCGCGTACCAGGAAAGGCTTTGCAAAAAGAAACTCTCTCCTAAAAAGATCCCTACAAAAATCAAAGTATATAAGTCAAATGGGA
>CALWZB010000034.1 GCA_944385915.1 uncultured Clostridia bacterium
ATGATGATAAGAACCAGAGACTGAGCAACGCCGATAAAAACCATTGTCAATGCGGCAAACAAAAACGCCGGGTACAGCAAAATCGGAAGCCCAAACCGGTCCAATACCTTTCCCGCCAACGGACGAAGCACCAGTGCGGTCACTGAATAAACGGTGAAAAATAACCCGACGTTAGCGATATTCCGCTCCTCGCCTACCAGTACCAAAAAAGAATTGGCAAGATGGGTAGTCATTGTAAACATCCCCGCCAGCAGGGCGTAAGGGATGATTTCCACCGCGACAAGATTGCTGAGCTTTAAACGGCTTTTTTTGAAACTCCCCTTTTGGTGCTGGTACGGAAGCAGACACATCAGAGCGCCGCTGCCTACCGATAAAATCAGCGCAAACAAAAAGCAGTAATCATACCCCCAGCGGTCGGATACCCAAAGCCCGATATTGGGACCAATAGCCTGAGACAAAACAACGCCGAAGGAGGTAAAAGCGACTCCCTCACCAAGTCGGTCTTTGGGCATATATTCGGTGGCAAATGCGGTCCGCGCCACGCTCATAAAGGCAAAAGAAAACCCCTGTAAAAGGCGGCAGATCACAATCGCTGTAATATGATGGAACAAAAGATATCCGGCAAAAGCAAGAGAGGATGCGACGGTACTGCCGATCATTACATATTTCCGGTTCAGCATATCAGAGGCAGCGCCGGACAAAGGACGAAGACACATGGCCATACCCGACTGCAAGCCCACCAAAGCGCCCGCCAAAGAAAGAGATGCGCCCAAGCTGGTGGCATATTTGGACAACAGAGGATTCACCATCTGGTTAGCGGAACCGGTAATGAACCCTAATATCAGTACCGCGATAAAAGAGAGATTCCATAGGGTCTTCGGCTCTTCACCCGGGGTAACGATCACCAATTTTTTCCCCATTTTCCCGCCTTCTTTCTGTACTTTCTTCTTTTATCATAGTAAACTTTGTTTGAAAAGTCAATAGTCAATGAAAGAAATGGACGAAATTTTTCGCCAATTACTTTTCAAAACATAATAACAAAATTCCAACATTAGAATCTTTTTTAGATGGTAAAACAATAAAAATGTGCTAATTGCTAAAAAATCCTGTTTTCGTTGACTGTTAGAAAATAATGTGTTATAATTGTCCCGTATTGTAAATACATAATCAAGAAAGGATGATTCGCTCTATGACAGAAAAATTGAAAGCCGGTATCACCGGCACTGGTTTCCGTTTTGCTTCTCCCTGGGAACAGTTTGAAACTCTCTCCAAGCTGGGATACCACACCTCCCAAAACGCGGTAGCTTCTATCGCAGGTATGGAAGGAAATCTGGATGAAAACATTGCCCGTTTTAAGGAATTAAATCTTGGATTTTACTCCTCTTCTCTGGTAAAACCTATGGGAATGCCGAGAATGGGCGGGGATATCAAGGATATGTGCACCATTAAGGAAGGGTATATGGATATGGGGTTAGACCATATCACCACTACTGACCAGGTGATCGAGGACACCATCGCCCGCTGTGAAAAATTCGGCGTCAACAAGGTCTCCTGCTACGGAACGCCTATGATCAACAATATGATGCAGATCCCCGGCTTAAAGGCTTGCGAAAAAGATGTTTTCTACGAAGCCATCGAAGCCCATGATAAGATCGCGGAGAAATTCCTGAAAGCCGGTATCTACTATACTTACCATAATCACAACGTGGAGTTCGATACCATTTACGACGGTCTTACCGCCTTCGATCAGATCATCGCCCGTACCTCCTCCCTCTCCATTGAGTTAGATGCAGGATGGGCGCTTTCCGCCGGATATGATCCGGTTGTGATCATGAAACGGCTCAAAGGACGGATCGCTTCGCTCCATGTAAAAGATTTGGTAGACGGAACGGCCCAAAGCCCTCTGGGTGCGACGATGCCCCGATTTACCGCTGTGGGCACCGGTAAGCTTCCTTTAGAGGAAGTGCTGAAAACGGCTCTGGAGATCGGTTTGGATACAGTGATCGTAGAGCAGGATATGCTGCGTAACCTGGATCTGGAAAAGACTCTCGCCGCTTCTCTTTACAATATGATGGAAACCGGTTACGTCGGTTAAAAGAAGGAAACCCGCTCGTTGGAACATCAACGGGCGGGTTTATTCTGTAAAAAGCAAAAAAGAAACGCCCACCCTATTGGGCGGACGCCTCAAAACAAAAATTATTCGAGAATACCCGATTCTTTCATGACCAGATAGTCTACCTGCAACGCTTCCATCGGAGTCAGGGCATGCATAAAGTCCTGCTCCACAATAGCATATTCAATGCCGATCTCGTTGCAAGCTTTCAGGCAATCATGAACCTTCAGCGCGCCGCTTCCCAAAGAGCAGAAATTGGGCATATTGTAAAGCTCGGTGCTGCCCCACAGGGGAACCTGAACCATAGGACCGGGGATAAAATCCTTAAAGTGAACCGCGCTCAATCTGGGAGCAATACGATGGAGCACTTCCACAGGATCATAACCGGCAAAGGTCGTCCAGCCCACATCCAACTCGATCCAAAGATCGGGAGCATACGCCAAAAGCATATCAAACACCGTTACACCATTAAAGCTGGTGGTGAATTCATGGTCATGGTTATGGTATGCAAATTTGATGCCTTCTTTTTTACAAGCTTCCGCAGATTTTTGCAAAAGCTCGATCTCGCGCATTACTTCGTCATAAGTGACTTCTTTATTCATCTTCTTATAATAAATCGCGCCATGGAACATAACCGCACGGTTGATGTCCAGAAAATGTGCCCGCTCGATCAAGCTCGCAGCACCGTCTTTCCGAAGGGACTCGCCGTTCATCGTGCTCACCGTCAAAACTTCCATACCGAGGTCTTTCATCCGTTTTTTGCCCTCTTCCGGATCGGCACACTGGCGGATCGCCATCTCACCGCCTTCAGTTCCTTTAAAACCGATCTTGGCAGCCTCGGCCAGCTGATCCCACATATCTTTATTTCTGTCCATAAAACCGATATAACCGGCTTTCATTTTTCCCATATCGCTATGCTCCTCTCAAAAATAAGTACTCAATATTTGTTCTTAAACAATATTGTATTTTTATTCTACTATAGTTTATCTGGCTCGTCAAGATGTTTTTCACTAAAAATGGATGAATTTCATAGATTATTGTAACGAATTTTCCAACAAATTTTTAGATAACTTGCATGATACAAAAAAACGGGACCCACTGGGTCCCGTTAAAATGATCCATTAAGCAGGATGTACGCCGTTTTCAAAATCCGCCCGCTTGCCATCAATACCATATTTCTGGTTGCGACGATTCTCAAAGAACTTGGTCGCGACTTTATCAAACATCGCGTAGCTCAAAACATCCTCTTCCTGCTCCATCCACTCGGCACATTCTTTCCGAAGCTTCTCTAACTCGGGTTCAATGTTGTCCGCAGGACGGCAGGTAATAATGGGCTCGTCTTTGCAGATCTTCTTTTGGAATTCCGGATCGATAGGAACCGGCGTTTTGCCGTACTCACCGCGAACCAGACCTTTGAACTCTTTGGTGACCATCTTATACCGCTCGCCGGTGATGATGTTAAACACCGCCTGGGTGCCGACAATCTGAGAGGTAGGTGTAACCAGAGGAGGCATACCGCTGTCCGCGCGGACCTTCGGTACTTCCTTGAGCACATCCTCTAACTGATCCTCTTTGCCCGCCTGTTTCAGCTGGCTGAGGAGGTTGGAAAGCATACCGCCGGGAACCTGGTAGATCAAAGCGTTGGCATCGGTAGCCAGCATCTTGGGATCCAAAAGCCCGGAGTCGATATACTTTTTCCGCAAGGTCATAAAGTAATCCCGGATCTCGGTGAGGAGTTTCAGATCCAGACCGGTATCGTAAGGCGTGCCCTGCAAAGCGGCAACGATAGATTCGGTGGGAGCATGGGAGGTACCCAGCGCCAGAGGAGACATCGCAGTATCCACAATATCCGCGCCCGCCTCAATACCTTTCAGCAAGCACATAGAAGCTAAGCCGGAGGTGTAGTGGGTATGGATATCTACAGGGATCTTAACCGCTTTCTTAATGGCTTTCACCAGGGTCTCGGTGCGGTAAGGAGTCAAAAGCGCCGCCATATCCTTGATACAGATGGAGTCCGCACCAATGGATTCGATCTGTTTGGCGTAGTCTACATAGTATTCATCGGTAAAGACATCTCCCAACGTATAGGAGATAGCGATCTGCGCATGCGCGCCTTCCTTCTTCGCCGCCTTGACGGCAGAATCCAGGTTCCGGATATCGTTGAGCGCGTCAAAAATACGGATGATATCAATGCCGTTGGCGACAGATTTCTGAACGAAATACTCCAAAACATCATCGGCGTAATGACGGTAGCCTAACATGTTTTGGCCGCGGAACAGCATCTGAAGCTTGGTGTTGGGCATTTCCCGGCGAATGGTCCGAAGACGCTCCCAGGGATCTTCATTTAAGAAACGAAGGCAGGTATCAAAGGTAGCGCCGCCCCAAACCTCGGCAGAGAAAAAGCCGACCTTATCCATAGTGGAAAGGATGGGGAGCATATCGGCAGTAGACATCCGCGTCGCCAGCAAGGACTGGTGGGCGTCACGGAGAACCGTTTCGGTAATTTTAATGGGTCTTTTTTCCATATCTGCAAGCCTCCCTCGGGATTACGCAATAACCGCAAGGACGTCGCCGGCGTTCACCGTATCGCCCTTGTTTACGTTAATGGAAGCAACCGTTCCGGCTACAGGCGTTACAATGTCGTTTTCCATTTTCATCGCTTCCAAAACGATGATCACTTCATTTTGTCCTACAGAAGCGCCAGCGGAAACCTTAACGTCCAGAATGGTTCCGGGCATAGGCGCTACGATCTGGGTGCCCTCAGCGGGAGCGGCGGGAGCCGCAGGAGCGGGAGCAGCCTCAGCAACGGGAGCTGCGGGGGCGGGAGCGGGGGCAGCAGGAGCAGCCGCCGCAGGAGCGGGAGCAACGGGAGCGGCGCCGGCGGCAACCTCTTCCACAGCAACATCATAAGCTTTTCCGTTTACGGTAATATTAAATCTTCTCATTATGATACAACCCTTTCTTTATTTGATGGGAAATGTTAGTTGATGTGTTTTTTAGGAAGGCCTACGACCCGTTTGGAAGCCAGCATGTCCAAAGCGGCGATGAGCGACGCCTTAGTAGCGGCGGGATCGATCACTTCCTCGACCAAAGAAGCAGCAGCCGCAACAAACGCGCTGGCTTCGGTGGAAGCATATTCCTCCTCCAGCGCTTTTCTCGTCGCCTCGGTATCCTCAGCACCCTTTAACCGGTCATGCCAGAAGAATTCCACCGCGGCCGCAGGATCCAAAGCAGAGATGGTAGCCGTCGGCCAGGCGATCTTGTAATCGCAGGAAGAAAATACCGCAAAAGCCGCACCCGTCGCCTTGCCGCCAAAAAGCGCGATCAAAGGCGTAGTCGCGCTGGCATAGGTCTTAGCCAGCACCGCAGCCGCATCGGCAACCGCAGCCTTCTTGGGATTCTTTTTGCAGAAGCCTTCGGTATCCACCAAAGTGGCTACCGGAAGATTGAAGCAATCACAAAAACGAACAAACCGGGCGATCTTATCACAGCTTTGCACACCCAGAGTGCCGCAAGCCGCAACCACGCCGACACCGACGCCGCCGATGGAACCGATACCAGTTACCGAAGAAGCGTATCCCGCCTTCAGCTCGATAAAAGTCCCCTCGTCACAAAGATCCTTCGCCGTCTTGGCAAGATCCGCAGACGCGTCGTAAGTGTAAGCCATATCCCCGTCACAAACGGGAGCCATGGACAGATTATTCAAGGGCAGCACGCTAAAAAGCTCTCTCGCCTTTAAAACCGCGGACATAGCATCCTCGCAGACGATATCCGCCGCGCCGCACGCAGCAGCATCCTTCCCGCTGGTTTCCCCATCGGGAGAGGAAAGGTAGATCGTCGCATCCTCGGCAGCAATCAGAATATCCGCTCCGGCCGCCAGCATCGCGCAGGAACCAACACAGCTTCCCGCCGCCACGGCGATCTGAGGTACGACACCGGACAAAGCCGTCACAGAAGAAAGAATTTTGGTAAACGCGGCCATAACCTTCTGACCGTCGGAGATCTTCGCGCCATTGGAATCATAGATCGCCGCTACCGGCGCGCCGTTTTTCGCCGCCAGGGCATAGATCTTTGCGATCTTTTCCGCATGCGCCCCATTGATGGCGCCGCCCATAGCCTGGACATCCTGAGAAAACGCGTAAACTACCGCTCCCTCGATCTTTCCGTAACCGGTGATGACGCCGGCATCCGCCGCAAACGCATCCACCTCGACAAAAGTTCCCTCGTCAAACAAAGCGGTGATCCGCTCTCTGGCCGGGGAATCGGTCTGACAGGCGTTTTTCTTTTCCTTCAACGCCTGAAGTCCGGTCTCTAAATTCATGATGTTGCCCCCATTCTATGACTTTTCCCGACAACCTCGCCGCCGGGATTCTTTATGATAACCGGCAAAAATTGGGAAATTCTCTCAGAATCCCCAAATTTCACCCACTATATTATACAGCGTTCATTCGTCAACTGCAATCCTTTTTTTCGGTCCCCGATCCTGTTTTATGTTCTACACAATTTCCCAGAAATCCATCGATGGATTCTATATATCTTTCATAAGAAAGATGATATCCATGCGAGGCATATTTTGTCATATCGATGAATTCGGAAAAATGTGCCCGATCGATCCCCGACGAAAAAGCGTAAAACATAACAGAGCGAAGCAGTCCGTCGCCGGTGAGCAGGTCTCCGTGATCCCGCAAGGACAGAATATAAACGGTGTTCGCACCCAGCCGGAATTGACAGTACCCAGTCAAAGCGTCATTTTCCAACGCCACATAAAAGAGATCTCCGGGCGTTTTTACGGCATCCACCTCCGGAAAATGATCCTGATCATTATATAGACGCATAAAAAGCATTACCATTTTCCTCCCTGCCGGCGGTTGGACGCTTTTTTTCCTCTTCTTCCCAGATCCAAAAGCATGTCCACCTCGTCTTTGGTCAGTCTCCGGTACTCGCCCGGTTTGAGCATCCCAAGGCGAAGAGGCCCCACCGAAACCCGTTTCAGCCGAGCCACCGAAAGTCCCACCGCCTCGCACATTTTCCGGATCTGGCGGTTTCTTCCCTCAACAATGGTGATCAAAAGGACGGTCCGGTGCTCTTCTTCGGCGACCACCCGCACTTCCGCAGGCAACGTCTTTCTCCCGTCGATTTCTACCCCTTCGCTGAGGGCCAAGATCTCGGCATCCCCTACCGGGTCATGGGTCGTGACCCGATACCCCTTGGGGATCTTATGGGATGGATGGGTCAAAACGTTGGCAAACTCCCCGTCATCGGTCAGCAAAAGCAGCCCTTCGCTGTTTAAATCCAGTCTCCCCACCGGGTAGACCCGGCTGGATACGCCGTTTAACAGCTCGGTGACACATTTTCTTCCCCGGTCGTCGGAAACCGCCGTCAGATAGCCTCTGGGCTTATACAGCAACAGATACTGGCATTGTCCCTTCTCACGGCGGGGAAGCTTTTCCCCGTCGATGGTGATGACGTCCTTTGCGATGACCTTCTGGCCGATATGAGCCGGGCGGCCGTTGACCCGGACCCGCCCATCCTCGATCAAAGCTTCCGCTTTCCGCCGGGAACAAAACCCGCTGTCTGAAATTACTTTTTGCAATCTTGCTTCTTCCATGGCCTTTCCTTTCCGTTTCTTTAGATTCCCAGCCATCTTCGCAGCCGGTTGATCCATTGTTGAAATAAAGATATTTTTTCGGGGGGTCGGTATTCCACCGTGTTCACCGCCAAAACCGGCACCGTCTTCAATGGGGTTTGTGTCCCATCCTTTTGCTGGTAATAGGTCAGATATCCCACGAGCATCCCCTCTTCCACCGGCGCGTACAAAAAGGGGCGCAAAGGAACAAAACGGGAAATCAGATCCGCTGTCTCCCCCTTGCGCTGCGCTGTCGTCAAAGGCTCCGCCGTAAGAGGGACTTCAGATAAAACGCCGCCCACTACCGGATAGCCTGCCGGCAGATTTGGATTTACGGTTTGAGGCTCCAGAAGGGAAAAACCGTAATCCAAAAGATCCTTGTGATCCTGCCAGTCGTTAGGGTCGTTTAGGGTCACGCAAATCAACGTGATCCCATCCCGTTTTGCCGCCGAAACCAGACAGCGTCCCGCTTTTTTGGTGTATCCGGTCTTCAGCCCGATACATCCTTCGTATTCCTTCAAAAGCCGGTTATGATTGCTCAGATACCGGTCATACGCCGGGTTTCCATAACTGAGCTTCATCGTAGACGAGGAACAAATGGCCAAAAAATCCTCGTTTTTCAGCGCTTCTGCCGCTAACAGCGCCATATCCCGCGCCGTAGAGCCATGGTTTTCCCCATCCAGACCGGAGGGCGTCTCAAAAACGGTATGCTCCATACCGATCTCTTTTGCCCGCTCGTTCATCATTTCCACAAACCGGGTGATACTGCCTCCGATTTTGACTGCGGCGGCGTTGGCGGCGTCATTTCCCGACGCCAAAAGCATTCCGGCGGCCAGCGTCCGCAAAGTCACCTTATCGTTTTTTTGCAGTCCCATAGAGGAACCTTCTATCCGGATCGCTCCCTCATCCACCAAAAACACCCGATCCAAATGTTCCTGTTCCAATGTCAGAAGCGCTGTCATGATCTTGGTGGTGCTAGCCATAGGAAGAAAGGTATCGGCGTCTTTTTCGTACAACACCAAACCCGTTTCCAGCTCCATCAGTATAGCGCCTTTGGCGGATACCGTGATGCCGCTTTCCTGTGCTTTAGCCGGAGTTGTAAGCACAAGGACACACAGCAGTACACAAATTATTTTCTTGAACACAAAAACCACCTGCCCCTTTATGCCTATGCGCGGGGCAGACGGTCCATACCTATTCTTCGATTGTTTCTCCCTGGGTAAGCGCCGCCTTTTTGGGATCCTTTCCATCCTTGTACTTTTGGATCAGTCCCGAGATCTGGTCGATCACCGCCGGGACCGTATTGACGATCCGGTCCGCCGTAGAATCAGCGCCGTTGATCTCCAAAAAACGAACCTCTCCCCCGGAAATGCTCAAAAAGCCCATCGGCTGGAGCGTGACGCCGGCGCCTCCGCCGCCGCCGAATGCCGCCTTCTGGGTGGGAAGGTCGCTGCCCCCCGACGCAAATCCAAAGGAAACTTTGGAAACCGGGATCAAGGTAATTTCTCCTACAGTGATCTGTTTTCCGATCACAATATCGGTATCTACCATCTCCTTGATCTTTTCGATGGTGGTTCCCATAAAGTCTTTGATGGGATGATCTGCCATAATAATCCTCCTATAACATCAATTTTTATGCTTTCTTTTTCTTTTGTTTTTTCTTTTGAAATGCAAACCGAAAAAATGCGCCGGCGGCGGAAAAAGCCGCCAAAAGAAGGGAGAATACCGAAACACGCAGCTCAAAAGAGAAGGTAAGCTGAGTCGTTTGGGATAAAAAATCGGGAGAAACGGTGATTTCCTGGACCCGGACCCGGAACATCTCCGAAAGCAAAGCCAATCCCCCGTAGATATACCCGTTCATACGCCCGTACTGTACCGCAGTCTGCGCCGCGTCGCTCCCCCCGACGGTACACCGCACCGTAAGCCGGGTGACGCGGATTCTCCTTATAAACTTTCCCACGGGAGACAAGATCCTCCGAAAAAGGTCGATCCCATCCGAAACCGAAGACACCAACGCTTCTTTTGGGGTTTCCTCTTTGGGTTTCTCTTTTTTGGATGTCTCTTTGGGCTTTTTCTTCTTTTCCTTTTTTTCTTCCTTTTTTACAGCTTTGGTTTTCTTTTCCATTGGAAACAGAGAAAACCGAAACGGCCCCAATCCTGCTTTCAAAAAGAATTGCTCCCCGTTTTCCACATAAAGGACGAGATCGCTCATCAGAAAAACCGCGATCAGAAGCAAGAAAGCGCCAAGAAGGATCCACCCGATCACGCATCCCCCTCCTCATCTTCTTTGAAAGGCATCGTCTCCTCTAAGATCAGCTGGCTGTCCGCGTCGGGAAGAGGCGGAAGCTCAGATAAAGAGCTTAACCCGAAGGTCCTTAAAAAATGAGCGGTGGTCCCGTAAGCGATGGGGCGGCCGGGAATGGAAAGCCTTCCCTTCTCCTCGAGAAGCCCCTTTTCGCAAAGGGTATTGACCACCTGACTGCTGTCCACACCCCGAACCTGTTCGATCAGACTTCGGGTCACCGGCTGGTTGTAGGCAACTATCGCCAAAACCTCCATAGCCGCCGGTGAAAGCGGGGCGTTTTTCTTAGCGGCGATCACTGAGGCGACAGGATCTTTGTATTCACTTTTGGTACAAAGCTGGACCTTGTCTTCCAAAAAAAGAAGCCTTAATCCCCGGTCCTCCCGTTTCAGGCTTTCCCCGTAGGCAACGATCTGCTGGCGGGCGGCGGCGAGATCCAAGCCCAGTCCCGCGGCAATTTTCTCCATCTCCAAAGGCTCGCCCCCGGCAAAGAGGATCGCTTCCACAGCGGCGGTGTAATTCACTCTTTTTTCCTCCTTTTTTCTCTCCTTTGAAAATAGACAAACTGATTGTCGTCGCTTAAACGGATCCGGCTGGATTTGATCAACTCCAGCATCGCCAAAAAAGTCGCCACCTTTTCGCTTTTGTCTCCGGCGGAAAAGAAGTCCTCATAGGAGGCCTCCCCCGTCCGGTACAGCTTGCGAAGGATAAACAAAATCTTCGACGGCACCGAGACCATTTTCCGGCTTACAATACCGGAAAATGCGGAGACAGGCGGAGGTAGACGGCGTTTCGCCTTCCCTGCCGCCATCAGATA
>CALWZB010000035.1 GCA_944385915.1 uncultured Clostridia bacterium
GGAACGGTTTGGCGAAATCAACGTATTGGCCAATATGCCCGGCTTCGTCGAGCTGGAAAACGCCGAAGATATCTCTATCGATATCGTGGAAAAGCATATCAATATCAACGCAGTCGGCGTCTTCCGGGTATGCCAGGCGGTAGCCAATCAGATGATCAAGCAGGGCAAAGGCGGAAAAATCGTTTGCGTCACCTCTCAGGCGGACTTTATCGCCATTGATAAGCATGTCGGCTACACCATGAGCAAGGCTGCGGTCGTGGGTATGATCAAAGTGCTGGCGCTGGAGTGGGCGGAATTTGGCATCAACGTCAACGGCGTCGCTCCCACTGTCGTCAATACCTATATGGGCGAAAAAGCGTGGCAGGGCAAAGTAAAGGACGATATGATCCAGAAGATTCCCGCACACCGTTTCGCGGAAACCGACGAGATCGCGGCGGCGGTTTTGTTCCTTTCCTGCAAGGAGTCCAATATGATCACCGGTGAAGATCTGGTGGTCGACGGCGGATTTACCATTTATTGATCCCAAAAAAGAGGTGCGTATTTTACGCACCTCTTTTTTCGTTACAGGAAAAGGCGGGGATATCCCCGCCTTTTTTCATTACCGAAGCTGACGAATGGCGTCGGTAATGGTTTTTTCGTAGGCTTCTCTGCCGTACTTATCCACTTCCGCCTTGTTTTTCTCACCATGAGTCAGCCATCCGGCGCCCCCGATACAGCCGCCGACACATGCCATACCCTCGATAAAGTTTCCGTCCAAGATCCGTTTTCTCGCCCTTAAACGGGCGATCTTGCACGCCTCGATCCCGTCGCAGGGAACTGCCTTTAAATCGAAATTATCCAGTCCCTGTTCCTTGAGCGCCTGGGCCACCGCATCGGAAAGGCCGCCGCTTCGGGCAAAGATCCGTCCGTAGTAGGAAGCGTTATCCAAAACCCCTTCTTCCAAGGTGGTGATGTCAATATCCTTGCTGTCAAAAAGGGCTTGCAGCTCCTCGAAGGTAATGACACTGTCGATATAAGGTTTCACTGTATCCAGCTTAAATTCCATCTTTTTCGCCGTGCAAGGCCCAATAAACACCACTTTCGCATCGGGGGTGGTCTCTTTGATATACTTCGAGATGGTGGCTACCGGAGACAGGTTATGAGAGATATGTTCCGCCAAATCGGGGAATTGCTTTTTGATATAATCCACAAAGGCGGGACAGCAGGAACTGGTCAAAAATCCCTTATCCGCTAACTCCGCCGCTTCGGAATACGCCACCATATCGGCGCCCAACGCGGCCTCCACCACCGTATGGAATCCAAGCTCCTTGATACCGGTGATGACCTGGCCTAATTTCGCGTAGGTAAACTGGCTGGAAATAGAGGGCGCTACCACGGCAAATACCTTAAATTTCTGGCTTTCCTCGCTTTTTTTGATAAGGTCAATCACGTTAAGGATGTAAGATTTATCCATAATCGCGCCAAAGGGACACTGATAAACGCAAGCGCCGCATGCGATGCATTTGCTGTTATCGATGGACGCGGCGCAGGTATCGTCGGTGGCCATGGAAATGGCTCCCACCTTACAAGACCGTTCACAGGGGCGCTTATGGTTGGTAATGGCGCCGTAAGGGCAAACCTTGGCGCATGCGCCGCATTCCACGCATTTGGTCTTGTCGATCACCGCCCGCTGCTTATGGTCAAAGGTAATCGCTCCTTTTTTGCATACATCCTCGCAACGGTGTGCCAGGCATCCTCTACAGGATTCGGTGACCTCATATCCGCTCACCGGACACTCGTCACAGGCAATATCGATCACTTCGATGACGTTGGGGTTATGCTTGTCGCCGCCCATGGCGATCTTGATCCGCTCCGCCAAAATCGCCCGCTCTTTATACACGCAGCAGCGCATGGTTGCCTCTTTTCCGGGAACAATTCGCTTCGGAATATCATAAAGCTTCTCCAAAAGGGTATCGTTCCAGGCTTCCCTGGCAACCTCCCGCAGCACCTTGTATTTCAAATACTGTACTTTGGTATCAAATTTCCGTAAGGCCACTTTCCTTCCCTCCTTAGAAGTAACTGACTTTAATTCGTTTTCCCATCTTCTTTAAGCATTCTGAAAGCTCGGTGACCAGTTGCATTTTGATGCTGAAGGTGATGGGAAGATCGGGATTTTGATGGGCGGGATTGATGGCTCTTCCCACAAAGAAGTTAATATCCGTCGCTTCTTCAAAGAGAAGGCGGCTAATTAAGGAAGCGCCGTCCCGTTTTACACTCCAATGGTTGTAACAGCGGTTTTCCCCCAGGTAATCCTTGGCGTAGGTCAACACCCTGTTGACGGTGATTACCCCTTCGGTCACCAAATCCACCCCTTCCAGTTCGGCAATGGGCGGAATCTCCGGATCATCAAACTCCAGTTTCGGCTTTAACGTCTTCCCTAAATATTTTGCCGCGATGGAAGAGGTAGTACCGCCGCAAATAATGTGTTTTCCTTCCTTAGAGAAAAAGAGGCTCATCATTTTGTCGCAGTCGTCCGGATTGGAAGGCGGCCCAAACAAAAGATTCATCGGCTCTCGTTTTCGGATACGAATGGTGCAAACGGTAGCGTCATCTCCCGGTTTGTGATCGTAAAGCCGGTCGCACTCCTCCAGCAAAATCGTGGAGAGAGTCTTGGCGGTAAATCCCACATCGTAAAAGGTTTCCAAAAAGGAAATAATGTCCTTTCGCTGCCAGCCGAAATTATAGGCCATACCCACTCCCGCATGAGGACATCCGTCGCTCATCAGCACAAACACATCGTTCTCTTTTAAGTGAATATGGGAGCGGTAAATTTTTTTGTCCCCGATGGTCATTTCGGTTTTAGGATAGTCCCAATTTGCTCCGTCCCGCAGCACAATAGCAAGGGGGTTATCATATTGGATAATCTCCGCGTACTCATTCTCAATGATGCGAAGGATGGTAAAGGTAGAGTAAGCGACGCCCCGCACCGAACAAACCGGAAGAGTAGCGGCAATGGTCTCTACGCAATCTTCTACGGAAAGACCCGCCACCATCATGGTGGAAATGATCTTGGAGGTCAGCGTAGAAAGGATGCTCGCCTTGACGCCGCTTCCCAGTCCATCCGCCAAAACAATGACGTTGGAGCCGTTTTCCTGCTCCACCACATCCACATGGTCTCCGCAAAGCTCCTCGCCAAAATGATTGATGCTTCGGTATCCGATATCTACGCAAAGATTATTCATCGGAAATCGACTCCTTTAGCTTGGTCAGCGCAATTTTGGTCTCCGCGGCCGTCTCTCCCAATAAGGAAGCGATTTCCTGGACAATGCGCATCTGTTTTTCCACTACGTTGTCGGCAACTTCAATAGTCTGACGGCTGAATTCCTCTTTCTTTTCCCGCTCGGTCTCTTCTTCCGTAATATCCCGCATAATGCCGATGAGAACCTTATACTCTTTGTCGAAAATCACCGTCTGTTCCACATACCGGTTATACTCGGCAAGGTAGGTCTTTTGGTCGTAAACATTCTTACCGTTTTTGGCTTCCATAAACGCCTTCGGTTCCAAGATACGCACTACCGGTTCTCCCATGACGTCGCTTTCTCTGGGGATGTTCATAATCTTGAGCGCCGCTTTATTCACCTGCTGCACTTCCAAATCCTCGTTGAGGACAATAATCCCGTTAGGCGTATTGTTAATGATGTTGCCGGAGAAGTTTTCCGCCTTTTCCTTTAAGAAAGGAAGACACATGGACACCTCAGCTTTTCCCTGGTAAATAGCTACCGCTTTGGCGCGACAGGTGTCATATCCGCAAGAACCGCAATTTAACTCGTCTTCCTTCTTGGTCTTGCCCATGCGGCGAAGGATCTCCTCAATCTCGCCCTGGGAAGGAAAGCGCTGGTTCATCTCTAACATCATCCGATCCTCCCGAAGCGCTTCCGGAGAAGGCATAGAGACCGCAAAGTCCTGCTCTCTCGCATAAGAGGAGATGGATATGTAGTTGCTGACGGGAGATTTTTCCCGTTCCATAACTGGACCGCCGACACAGCTTCCCACACAGGCGGACATCTCGATAAAGCAATGGTGAATATTGCCGTTTCGAAGGTCCTTTAATACCGAGATACAGTTTTCTGTTCCATCAATGGTGAGATAGGTATAATTGTCGGGCTTGATTGTCATACTCTTCAAAATACCGCCGGTGGTGGGGAAGAAACGGGCGCGTCCGCGGTCATCCTCTTTGGTCCGGGATGCGATCTCGATCTTTTCTTCCTTGAGCCACTCGCTCAGCTCTTCGAACGTCATGACCGCGTCCACCAGATCTCCCAGATCCGCCTCGTCTTTTTTCGCGACGCAAGGCCCGATAAATACCGTTTTGGCGTTGGGGATCCGTTTTTTGATCTCCTGGCAATGCGCTTCCATGGGAGTTAGAATGTTAATCAGATATGGAAGCATATCGGGAAAATGCTTTTGAATCAGAAGGTTCACGGAATGGCAACAGGAAGTAATCATCACATCCCGCGTCCCCTCTTGCAAAAGGCGCTCATATTCCTTTTTTACAATAGTGGCGCCAATCGCTGTCTCCTCCGCGTCGGCAAATCCCAATTTCTTCAGCGCATCCCGCATCTCCTCGATACCGGCGCCTTTATAGTTGGCGGCAAAAGAAGGGGCGAGACTAACCACAACGGGATCATTAGACGCGAGCAGAACCTTAACCTTCTCCCGCTCGTCGGCAATTTCCTTCGCTCCCTGAGGACATACCACAAAACACTGTCCGCAAAGGATACATTCGTCTCCTACAATATGCGCCTGGTTACCGGAAAAACGAATCGCTTTTACCGGACAGTGGCGAATACATTTATAGCAATTTTTACAGTTGGATTTTTTTAATCTTAAATATTCAGCCATAAAATTGATTCCTTTCGGGATTCCGGCTGCCATGGCAATCGGAAAAATCGGCCGAAAGAAGCGCTCTCTCGGCCGAAACAGTCATTTCCTTACAATTTACTTGCAATTTCCTTTTCGAAAAATTCCGGAAAGCTCTCTTTGGTAACGCCGGTGAAAATCTCGTCATCCACCTGGATAGTCACACCCACCCGATTGCATTTTCCGGTACAGAAACTTCCGGCCAAAGTAATTTCATCTTCCAGTTTCCGATCCGAAATGGTTTTTTGCATCATTTCCACAATATCTCTGGAACCTTTTAAGTGGCAGGAACTTCCGATACAAATCTGAACGATCATGCTTTCGCCTTGGGAAGCACTTCCGTCGCAAAGAAATCCTTGGTGGTTTCCGGCGTCAGCGAGTAGAATTTGTCATCCAGTGTGACGCAAACCCCGTTTTTGCAATTTCCCATGCAGAAGGTTCCGGCCAGCTCCACCTCGTCTTTCAGATGATTTTCCGAAATGAGATACTGTAAGCTCTCTACGATTTGTCTGGATCCTTTCAAATGGCAAGAGCTTCCGATACATACGGTAATTTTCATACGGCCCTCCTATTATTCGTAATCCACAACATTGACCCAGGAGAGAAGGAACTCCCGCTCCTTGGGATTGCCCTTTACCGACTGGGAAGCGGCGACGATAGGAAGCCATTTTTGTACGTACTGTTTGGCGGTATCGCTCTTCTTGCAGAAAAGGTTCAGATACTTTTCCGCTCCTTCCATATTGCCGTCCAACCAGAAGAGAAGATAGGTCCTTGCCACATCTGCCGAAGCGTTGCCCTGAGTGGCGTGGCTCCAGTCTAAGATGTAGGGAACTCCCTCATCCGTAATGATGATGTTGGAGAAGTTAAAGTCGCCGTGACAAACCTTATTATGTTTGGGCATACCCTCGAGGCGGGTGTGCAACTCATAGCGGGTAGTGGCATCCAAATCGGCGCTGCTGATCTTCCGATTCATCTTGTCTTTCAGTTTGGTCAGAAGAGGAGAGGTCTTGCTGTGCACTTCAAGCTGAAGGTCCACAAACAGCTCCAGATATTCATCGAAACGATCGGGATTCTCCTCAACCAGCTGCGCTAAGGTCTTGCCTTTGATGTACTCGGAAACGATCGCCCATTTCCCGTCGATCATCGATACGCCGAGGATCTTGGGGATATGAAGGCCGGTCTCCTCAATCCGAGCCTGATTCAAAGCTTCGTTTAAGATATCCGCCTTGGAATAATCGTTGTCAAACAGTTTGATGACCTGATCCCCGTCCCGATAGACGGTTTTTCCGGTTCTGACTGCAATAATGCGTTCCAGATTCATAATGCTCCTCCTTATGCGTTCTCGCCATAGTAGGCTCTCAGATACATCTCTTTGATCTCGCTCATCAAAGGATAGCGGGGGTTGGCGCCGGTGCACTGGTCGTCAAAGGCCTGTTCCACCATATCGTCCAGCCGGTCTAAGAAATCTTTCTCATCAATGCCGTACTCTTTGATGGTCTTTTTGATGCCAACCTTTTCTTTCAGCTCGTCGATACCCTTGATCAAGGCTTCCAGCTTATCCTCATCGGTTTTGCCCTTAAATCCAAGGTAATCGGCAACTTCCGCATAGCGGGCCAGGGTGTGAGGATGATCATACTGGGAGAAGGTACCCATTTTTACCGGCGCCTCAGCAGCGTTGAAGCGGAGGACTTCGTCGATCATCAGCGCGTTGGCAACGCCGTGGGGCAGATGATGGAACGCGCCCAGTTTATGCGCCATAGAGTGGCAAACACCTAAGAACGCGTTGGCGAAAGCCATACCGGCCATAGTCGCCGCATTAGCCATTTTCTCTCTGGCAACAGGATCGTTGGGACCGTTGTCGTAGGCTCTGGGGAGGTATTCGAAGATCATCTTCAAAGCCCGCATCGCCAGACCGTCGGTGTAATCGGTCGCCATCACCGAAGCGATCGCTTCCAGCGCATGGGTGACCGCATCAATACCAGATGCAGAGGTCAGGCTCTTGGGAGCGGTCATATGAAGATCCGCGTCTACGATCGCCATATTGGGCATCAGCTCGTAGTCCGCTAATGGATATTTTACGCCGGTCTTCTCGTCGGTGATAACCGCAAAGGGGGTAACCTCAGAACCGGTACCAGCGGAGGTGGGGATGGCGATGAAGTACGCCTTTTCGCCCATCTTCGGGAAGGTATAAACTCTCTTGCGGATATCGATAAAGCGCATTGCCATATCCATAAAGTCCGCCTCGGGATGCTCGTACATCACCCACATGATCTTCGCAGCGTCCATAGGAGAACCACCGCCCAAGGCGATGATGACATCCGGTTCAAAGGCACGCATCAACTCGGTACCCTCTTTGGCGCAAGCTAAAGTGGGATCAGGGGCAACGTTGGAGAAGGTGGTGTGGATAATGCCCATCTCGTCTAATTTATCGGTGACCGCTTTGGTAAAGCCGCTCTTGTATAAGAAGCTGTCGGTAACGATGAAAGCTCTCTTCTTGCCCATGACCGTCTTGAGCTCATCCAAGGCAACAGGCAGGCAGCCCTTCTTGATGTATACTTTCTCCGGTGCTCTGAACCAAAGCATATTTTCCCTTCTTTCCGCAACGGTCTTGATGTTCAATAAGTGTTTCACGCCAACGTTCTCGCTTACCGAGTTGCCGCCCCAGGAGCCGCAGCCCAGCGTCAGAGAAGGAGCCAGCTTGAAGTTATACAGATCACCGATACCGCCATGAGAGGAAGGAGTGTTGACCAAAATGCGGCAGGTCTTCATCCGATTGGCAAACGCGTCGATCTTTTCCTTTTCGGTCACCGCGTTGAGGTAGATGGAGGAGGTGTGACCGTAGCCGCCGTCCGCGACCAGCTGCTCCGCCTTGTCGAAGGCGTCCTCTAAGTTCTTCGCCCGGTACATCGCCAAAACGGGAGACAGTTTTTCGTGGGCGAATTCCTCGCTGATGTCTACCGACTCCACCTCGCCGATGAGCACCCGGGTATTCTCGGGAACCTCAACATTGGCGAGAGCGGCGATGGTGTGCGCGGTCTGGCCGACGATCTTGGCGTTGAGCGCGCCGTTGATCAAAATGGTCTTTCTGACCTTCTCGGTCTCTTCGGGATTAAGGAAATAGCATCCTCTGTAAGCGAATTCCTTTTTGACCTTGTCATAAATCTTATCCAAAACGATGACCGACTGCTCGGAGGCGCAGATCATACCGTTATCAAAGGTCTTGGAATGGATAATGGAGTTGACCGCCAAAAGGATGTCCGCCGTATCGTCAATAATAGCGGGCGTATTACCGGCGCCAACACCCAAAGCCGGCTTGCCGCTGGAGTAAGCGGACTTGACCATACCGGGGCCGCCGGTGGCCAAAATGATGTCCAGCTCTTTCATAATGGTGGTGGTCATCTCCAAGCTGGGAACATCGATCCAGGAAATGATGTCCTCGGGAGCGCCGGCAGCTACCGCCGCTTCCAAAACAACCTTCGCCGCCTCAATGGTGGACTTTTTCGCTCTGGGATGGGGGCTGATAATAATGCCGTTGCGGGTCTTTAAGGCAATCAAAGTCTTAAAGATCGCAGTGGAAGTGGGGTTGGTGGTAGGAATGACCGCCGCGATGACGCCAATAGGCTCCGCAACCTTCATAATGCCGAAGGTCTCGTCCCGCTCGATGACGCCCACCGTTTTGGTATCTTTATACGCATTGTAGATATATTCCGCCGCATAGTTGTTTTTGATCACCTTGTCTTCTACGACACCCATACCGGTTTCCTCTACCGCCATTTTCGCAAGAGGAAGTCTGGCTTTGTTCGCCGCAATAGCAGCTGCCTTGAAGATCTTGTCCACCTGCTCCTGAGAATAGGTGGAAAATTTCTTCTGCGCCGCTCTAACCCGCTCGATGGAGGCCATCAACGCGTCCATGTTGTCAATCACCGGGTAAACTTTCTGTTTCATCTTCTAACCCCTTTTCTTTCTGGAACGCTTGCGCGTCCGTACACTCGATTTTACGTAGACTGTTGCTCACTTAAGCTTGTTAATATTTTAACAGGTATAGTACCCTTTGTAAAATGTAAAATGTATATGGGCAATATGCCGATTTTGATATAACAAACTTTGGTGAAAAAAGCGAAAGCCTCTTTGCCGTCAAACCATCGCCAACGCTTCCTCTACGTCGGGCATATCCACCAAATCGGCGGCATAATGGGCATACGACACCGTCAGATCCGGTTCCAGAATAAAGAAAGCGGGAAGCTGCTGCTCGTTGCCTTCATATTCTCCATGAGTGATCCCAAGCTCTCGGATGGCGTTAAACTTTTTCGCCATTTTCTCCTTGCCCGCTTCGCTTACAGGGCGGAGCTGTTCCATAGAGGATGCCGGGTCGATGGAAAGACTGCGGTAGATTTCCTGATCCGGGTCACAAAGGATCTCAAAAGGCAAACCATCCGGATAGGTCTTTTGGATATTCTCTACGCTGCTTTGCATCAAAACCAGCAAGGAAACATCTTTCTTCGCAAAATCATCCACATGCTCTAAAAAGGTGTCTACATCATACCGGCAGCTGGGACAGCCAATATACCGAAGCACCCAGACTAACGTTTTCTTCCGGATCTGTTCCGACAGCTTGCAGGTGCCGCAAAACGCGGTTTGAACCAGAAAATCCGGGAACCGATCGCCCTTGTTGATTCTTGCCATGGTATCCTTCCTTTCCTTTTTTTCTTTATTGTAGCATATTTTTTCTCATCTGCATAGCTTTTATGGTAATCATCTTCATAAAACAAAAGCATAGAGATGATATTTCCCTTTTCCTTGCGCCGGATATGCCTAAAAGGGGCATCTTCCTTTTGGATGCAGCCTTAAAAACGATCCGTTAGCTTTTCTTTGCTGCAGACCTAAAAATATTGCCGATTACTTGTAGGATATCCGCCTTGAAAAGAGGTTCCCGTTCAGGTAAAATAATATTAGCCTGATGTGTATATATTGGTAGGACAGGATAGGAAGAACAGAAATTGCAAAAGGAGGAGTCGTATTGCTGCTTCGACAAATGAAATATTTTACTGCGATTGTGGAATCGGGCAGCTTCACCGAGGCGGCGGAGCAATGCTACATCTCCCAATCGGCCATCTCCCAGCAGATCAAGTCACTGGAGCTGGAGCTGGGTGTGGAGTTGATCCGCAGGAAAAACCGGCGTTTTACCCTGACGACTGCCGGCGAGTACTTCTACCGGCAAAGCCGCATGATTTTAAACGAGACAGAGGAAATGCGGCGGGAAACCATCCGTATAGGACAGGCAGATGAGAGCTGGCTGCGCATCGGCTACCTGAAAAACTACAATGGCCAGGAACTCCAAATAGCCGTAGCCGGATTTTCCAAACAGTATCCCGAGATTTCCATTGAGATCGTTGCGGGGACTCATGAAGAATTGTATGACCTAATTCGGCATAAAGACTTAGATGTCATCGTCAGCGATCAACGCAGGGCCTTTTCCGATGACTACGAAAACAAAATTCTGCTGGAATGTCCGTGCTTTGCGGAACTCTCCGGAAACCACCCTCTAAGTGGCAGAGAGCGTCTGACCCTCGCTGATCTGAAGCGGACTCCCTGTATTCTCATTGCGCCCATCAATCAACGGGAGGAAGAAGCCAATTACTACCGGGGTACCCTGGGATTTGACAGCAGCTTTCTCTATGCGGAAAACCTGGAGGAAGGGCGACTGATGGTGCTGGGCAACCGAGGGTTTCTCCCTTTAGAAGAAGTAGGCACATTGCCACCCCCGATCCCTACCATACAGCGAATCCCGCTGTATCGGGGTGACAAGCCCTTGCGGCGAAAAATCTGTGTTTTTTGGCTGAAGGAGTGTACCAATTATTACATCGAAGAGTTTGCCGCTATGCTTCACGGCTTAATGACGAAACAGAAGCGGCAAACCATATGAAAATGATAAGGGCGGTATGTCTGAACGGGGCATACCGCCCGCTGTCTGTTTTCACATAAGCCATACTTATTCCAATGGCCGGAAAGAAAAATTGCTGTTTCCCTCGTCTTTTTTTACAATAGAGGCAGCAAGGGCTTCAGAGCGCATAAAGCCATTTCGCCTGTACGAAAATCCAAAAATGCTTGATAAATATGTAAGGAGGAACAGCAGATGAAAAATGTGATGATTTTAACCGGCGCAGGTCAAATCGGCATGGCGATCGCCCGTAGGATGGGGTACGGCATGAAAATCGTTATTGGAGACAAAAAGCCCGAAAATGCCCAGACGATTTCTACCATCTTAAATCAGGCAGGCTTTGACACGGTGGCGATGGAGATGGATCTTTCTTCCCGCTCTTCCATTCAGTCCATCCTTGCTGAAGCGCAAAAGTATGGTCCTGTGACCATGCTGGTCAATGCCGCCGGTGTGTCGCCCAGCCAGGCGCCTGTGGAAGCGATCTTACAGGTGGATCTGTACGGCACTGCGGTACTATTGGAAGAGGTGGGAAAGATCATTGCTCCCGGTGGCGTGGGTGTGACCATCTCCAGTCAGTCGGGCCATCGGATGAAGCAATTAACGCCAAAAGAGGATGAACAGCTGGCTTGTACGCCCGCTGAGGAACTGCTTTCCTTACCGCTGCTCCAGCCAAAGAATATTCGAGACACTCTGCATGCCTATCAGCTCGCCAAACGCTGTAACGAAAAACGGGTCATGGCGGAAGCGGTCAAATGGGGCGAAAGGGGCGCCCGGATCAACTCCATCTCTCCAGGCATCATTGTAACGCCGCTGGCGCTGGATGAATTTCGTGGTCCCCGGGGTGACTTTTATAAGAATATGTTTGCCAAATGCCCGGCGGGCCGCCCCGGCACTGCGGACGAAGTGGCCAATGTGGCGGAGCTCCTTATGAGCGGCAAGGGGGCGTTTATTACCGGCGCTGATTTTCTTATTGACGGCGGAGCGACCGCGTCCTATTTTTACGGACCGCTGAAGCCGAAGGGGTAACCCCATAAAGGCGATTGCCCATGGCCCGTTAACATGGATACTCCGAAAGGCTTGTAAATTCAAAAAACCGTGTATTTTTCCTTTTCTCTGTTCAAAATTTTAAAAATATGGTACAATGAATTATCTCATCACGAACGGAGAGAAAAATGACTGTGAATGAAACCATTTTAAAAACCCTGATCGCCGAATTTTCCCTGAAGCCGGAGCATGCCGAAAATCTCTACCGGCTTTTGGAAGAGGGAAATACCGTTCCGTTTATCTCCCGATACCGGAAGGAGCAGACCGGCTCGGCGGACGACCAGCTGGTACGGCAGTTTTCCGAACGAAAAGACTATCTGCAAAATCTGTTCAAGCGCAAAGAGGAGATCCTTCGTTCCATCGAGGAGCAGGGAAAGCTCACCGATGAGCTGAAAGAAGAGATCCTTGCCGCCGCGACTATGACCGAAGCCGAGGACCTTTACCGTCCTTACAAGCCGAAACGGAAAACCAGAGCGTCGGTGGCGCGGGAAAAAGGGCTCGCCCCTCTTGCCGAAGCGATTCTCGCCCAGGAGGATCAAAACGGCCTGTCGGAGCTTTCGAAACAGTATATCGATCCGGAAAAAGGCGTAGAAAATGAGCAGGACGCCCTAAACGGTGCCAAAGACATCATCGCCGAGGATATTTCCGATTCCGCCGAGATCCGAAAGCTGATGCGGGAGTATTTTCTGAAGCTTGGGGTGCTTTCCACCGAGGGGAAAGAGGGGATCGAATCCTCGCCCTATTCGATGTACCAGCAGTACAGCGAAAACGTCAGCAAGCTCAAAGGCTATAACATTTTAGCCATCAACCGTGCGGAACGGGAAGGCTTTTTAAAGGTCACGCTCACCGGAAACGAGGACATTACCAAAGGCTACATTTACCGGCGGGTGCTCCGGGGAGAGGGACCCTTAACCGACGCGGTTCGTGAAGCGGCAGAGGATGCCTATGACCGGCTGTTGTTTCCTTCCATTGAGCGAGAGGTCCGCAATGCCTTGACCGAAAGCGCCAACGAACAGTCCATCGCCACCTTCAAGCTGAATCTTCATCAGCTTTTGATGCAGCCTCCCGTCAAGGGGAAAACGGTCTTAGCGCTGGACCCGGCGTACCGGACCGGCTGTAAAACCGCCGTGATCGATCCCACGGGAAAGGTTTTGGCTACTGCGGTGATTTATCCTACCCCGCCTCAAAACAAGGTCGAGGAAGCGAAAAAGGTACTGAAAAACCTGATTACCAAGCATCATGTAGAGGTGCTCTCCATTGGAAACGGAACTGCTTCCAAGGAAACCGAGATCTTTGCCGCCGAGCTCATCAAAGAGATGAACTGTGGGCTGTCTTATATGATGGTAAGCGAAGCAGGCGCTTCGGTCTACTCCGCCAGCAAGCTTGCCGCGGCGGAATTTCCTGAATATGACGTCTCCCTTCGAAGTGCTGTCTCCATCGGGCGAAGACTCCAGGATCCTTTGGCGGAGTTAGTCAAAATCGATCCCAAAGCCATCGGCGTAGGTCAGTACCAGCATGATATGCCCCAAAACCAGCTTTCCGCCTCATTGGACGGCGTGGTAGAAGATTGCGTCAACTCGGTGGGCGTAGATTTAAACACCGCTTCCCCTTCCCTTCTTTCCCATGTAGCAGGGCTTTCCTCCTCGGTCGCGGGAAATATTGTGGCATATCGGGAGGAAAACGGCGCTTTCTCTTCCCGAAAAGAGCTTTTGAAGGTGCCCAAGCTGGGGAAGAAGACCTTTGAACAGTGCGCCGGTTTTTTGCGGATCCCGGAAAGCGAAAATTATCTGGACCGGACCGCAGTCCATCCCGAATCCTATGACGCCGCCAAACAGCTTCTCTCCCTTTGCGGCTACTCTTTGAAAACCGATACCGATTTTTCCGAGCTGGAAAGCAGGGTCAAAGACTACGGCGCCGCGAAAGCCGCAGAAGAGATCGGCGTGGGAAAAGCGACCCTTTCGGATATGATCAAAGAGCTGACCAAGCCGGGAAGAGACCCGAGAGACCAGCTTCCCCCTCCCCTGCTTCGCACCGACGTGATGGACTTAAACGACCTGAAGCCGGGAATGAAAATGAAAGGGACCGTCCGGAATATCGTGGATTTCGGCGCCTTTATCGATATCGGCGTTCACCAGGACGGTTTGGTCCACATTTCCAAGATCACCAACCGGTTTATCCGTCATCCTTCCGAAGTGTTAAAGGTGGGAGATATCGTGGATGTCACCGTGTTGGATGTAGACCCGAAAAAGAAACGCATCTCCCTTACGATGCGCCAGGAAAAAGCATAAAAAGAGAGCCGGTTTTGCCGGCTCTCTTTTTATGCGATCATTGTCATTAAAACCGTCTTCTTCTCCGACGGCGGCGCTTTTTATTATACATGACCATATATGCCACATACAGTGCTACCATCAAAAGCAAAAGTACCAGCGCCAGCTTCACCCAAAGGGAACCGAAAAAGCTCTTGATCCGGCTTAAAAGGTAAAGCCATCCGTCCCGCTCCAGCGTCTCTCCCGCTACCAGATCCACGGTAGCGATGAGCTTGTCCGCCAAACGGATCTCCATCGTCCCCAGTACATCCCCCTCGTTGACGGGGGCGTCCACCGATTCCTGTAACACCAAAACCTTTTGGATAGAAGACTCAATATCAATATCCTTGCGCAAAAGATAATCCACATCTTCGGCAGGAAATACCGAAACCACATCCTTGTCCTTGACCAAATTGACCTTGACCTGTCCTTCCACAGAAGAGGTCTTCACCACCGAACGCACCGACCAATTGTCAAACGCCCAGTCGTACAGCTTCTTAGCGTCCACATAGGACATATTGTCGCTGATCTCATCCCCGTTGTCGTAATAGATAGGAGCGCCCAAAGTCACCAGCGTATAGCTGTAAGCGTCCTTCACCGCCATCGAAACCAGATTGCGTCCGCTTTCATCGGTAGTACCGGTCTTGATCCCCTGGATGTACGGATAATACCATGACCCGCTCCGGTTGGGATCCATCATAGTATTGGTATGATAAATGGTCCGCGGCTCGGAATGCTTGTTGGTAGCGGGCATTTCGTAGCTGTTGCTGCAGGCGATCTGGGCAAAGACGGGATTTTCCATAGCGTAGGCAGTGATTTTATACATATCCTCCGCTGTCGTGTACTGGTTGTCGTCATGGAGCCCATGGGGATTGACAAAATAGGTGTCGTTAGCGCCGATCTCCTTCGCCTTGTCGTTCATCATTGTAATAAACTGGTCCGGTTCGCCGCCGGAAATATAGTCGGCGATGATCCCCGCCGCCTCACAAGCGGAACGCAAAATCAACGCGTACAAAAGGTCGATCATCCGCACTTCTTCCCCATGGCGGATGTCGGCATTGGATGCGTTGAGCCCCCAAAGCTGGTCAAAAACATAGGTCGGCGCCGTCGCTACCGACCCTTCCAGATCAGCACAGTTTTCGATCGCAACAATAGCGGTCATAATCTTGGTCAGCGACGCGGGATACATTTTTTCATTGGCGTTTTTCTCGTAAATGACGATCCCGGTCTCATTATTGACCAGATACACCGCCTCGCTGGATACCTCAAACCCCAGTTCCGGATCCACTTCCGCATAGCTGACACAGGGCAAAAAAGTCCCAAGCAAAATGGAAAGCCCTACTACCAAAGCGGCTATTTTTTTCATCACAATCCTCCCCTTTTGATCTTTATTTTCGTTGTTATGAACAGTATACCATAAAAAGCAGAGGCTGAAAAGGGGAAAATCGGCTCTTTCTCCTAAAAAAAGAGAAAAAAGAAAGAAATTTTCGCTTTTTCGTCAAAAAAGCGAAAATCAGCGCCGGCGAAAGCCGGCGCTGACCTGAATACAAAACAGGATTTTCCAAAAAATTTAGCGAACCTCGATCTTGCGGGAAACCGGTACATCCGGCTGCTTTTTGGGAAGCGTCAGCTCCAGAACGCCGTTTTGGTAACTGGCACCGATATTCTCGGTACGGATACCGGACACATCAAAGCGGCGAACAAAGGAACCGTAGCGGCGCTCCTTGCGGATATACTGCTCTTCCTTTTCCTCTCTTTGGGTGCTGTGCTCGGCGCGGATCACCAGGCTGTCTCCGTCCAGATCGATTTGGATCTCCTCTTTGGAAAAGCCGGGAAGCTCCGCTTCCAGCAGGTAATGGTCGCCTTTATCCAGAATGTCGGTTCTGAATTCAGCAAAGGCGTCAGAGAGTCCGCCAAAGAAGCTTTTCTCCATATCGTCGAAATAACGCGCCAAACTTTTTTGTCTGCGATCAAAGGGTAACAGATCAAACATACTCAAAACCTCCTAAATTTCATCATTTGAAAGAGGATCCCCGGCCCACGCCGGTTTTCTTTTCTTTCATTGTCTACAGTATACCCCTTGGCGATGAAAAAAGTTCGGTGATTTGATGAACAAACTGTAAACATTAGCACTCTCAATTAAAGAGTGCTAATGTTTGTGTTTTACTTTTCGCCGATGCTTTCCGAAAGGATACGGCTCCAGGTCTCATAGGAAACCGGCTCGCCCCCTGTCTGGTAAAAATAGGCGCGTATCACAACATTTCCTCTTTGGATCAAAATAGTGGGAAAATGCAAAGCTCCCTGGTAAGCGGCGACAAAATCCCCCTCTATTTCCGGCGTTTCCAATAAAGAGAAATCCTTCTCTCTCCGGTCGACCCGGTAACACTCTTTGGCAAGCCATCTGGCAATCAGCGGATGCGCTGTCTCAAAATAATCGACATAAAGGCCGCCGTCTATGACTTCACCGTCGGAAAAGACGATCCGCGCGTGCTCCCCGTAATCGATACAGCGGGGGGAAATCCAGTCGGACCATTCGCTTAGACAGTTAAACCCCATATTGATCCCCAGCATGGTCTGCTCATAGGAAGCGACATTTCCTTCTCCAAAATCCGCCATGGTAGCAAAGGGGAGCGTTCCCGCATATTCCGCTAACGGGATCTTGTCTTCGTTGGTGATGGAAACGCCAAAGCGCTGCAGGAAAAAGAAAATCAGCGTCGCCGCCCAAACGGCGCCGATCCCTTTTCGGAGAAAATACCCCTTTTGACGCCGCCGCCAATCCTTTGAGGAAGAAAGCTTTCCATCCTGGCGAAGCTTTTTTTGTAGTTTTCCTAACGAAACTAACCCGGCCACAGCATCCACGATCACCCACAGCACAAACAGAGTCGCCAACAGAAAAAGCCAGGTCCTCACATGGATGATGGTCAGCAAAACCCCGCCCCGAATCCAAAGCAGGGGATATACCACCAGCCAGAAAAGCAAGGTAATCAAGCTTCCTCTCCAGCGCTTTTTGACGGCGTTGAACGCCAGCGCCTGGACCTCCGGGTCGGTATTAAGCTCCCTCGCTTTGGGGTCAAAGCTTCGATAGATATAAAAATCTCCCCGTTTTCCAAGATAGGTCCAATCATATTTCTCACTCAGCTCGATTTGGTCCGGATCCGGCTCTCCCATATCTTCCGCCCACATACTGGTGCTTTTCTGTGCCGCTTCGAGACGGTATTTGACCTTGGCGGGCTTTCCCCGCTCGAAGGTGGCAACGCCGGCGAAAAAGCCATCCTTTGCGAGAAACAGTCCTTCTCTCCCCAAATCCGAAAGCCAGCTCTCCATGCCTTCCACATCATAAGGGGGACATGGCGGGATCCGGTATGCCCGCTTGTTTTCCTTGTTTGGTTTCATCCTCTCTCGCTCCTTTCCGCCGCTTCGGCGTCTACGATACACTGGCGAAGACGGGAAAGCTCCCGGTTATAGGCCTTGATCCCCTCGCCCGTGATGGCGTAAGTCCGCTTTCTCCCTTCCACCGAAATTTCCCGAATGTATTTCTCCTCTAAAAACTTTCCCAAAATGGTATAAAGGGTCGCCGGTCCGATTTGGACCCGTCCTCCGGTATGGATATCGATGTAATCGGCTACATCAGTCCCGCACATCTCCCCCTTTCGAAACGCCATCAGCACATAAAACATAGATTCCGTTAAGATCTCCATGGCTTTTTTCGGCATGCCCTTTTCCCCCTCTCTCAATATCGTTCCTTGATATCGTATATTGATATTATATAACGATATTGATCTCCTGTCAACCCCAAAAAGAAAAAAGGCGGGGGTTCCCGCCTTTTACTCGTTTTCATAATAATCGCTTACCCAAACGATTTTTTGATCCCTTACATAAACCCGAGGTACTCGTTTCCCCACCCCGCAGCACAGCTCATAGTGAATGGTCCCCAAAAGATTGGCAAGCTCCAAAAAGGTGATCTCCTCGTTTCCGTCTTTCCCCACCAATGTTACCGGCGTTCCCTCGGTGACCCCTGGGATATGGGTCACATCCACCATCAGCTGGTCCATACAGACGTTTCCCACAATGGGCGCCCGTTTGCCGCAAAGGAGCACCTCTCCCCGGTTGCCAAGTCCTCTGGGATACCCGTCGGCGTATCCCACGGGAACGGTAGCGATCACCGAGGGCGCTTTGGTCACATAGCTTCGCCCATAACCAATACTGCTGCCCGCCGGAACGGTTTTGACCATGGTCACCATAGAACAAAGGCGCATCACCGGCGAAAGCGCAAGGGCATTTTCCGGCTTGGTCTCCACCGGAAGGCCGTATAAGATGATCCCCGCCCGGGCAAACCGAAGCCCTTCGCACGGAAAAGACAAAATCCCCGCCGAATTTAACAGATGGCTTTCCGAAAGCAATATCCCCCGTTTTTTTGCCTGATCCAAAAAGGAATAAAAAAGGCGGATCTGTTTTCGGGTATACGCCTCTCCTTCTTCGGAAAGGTCATCTGCCGAAGAAAGGTGAGAAAAGGCGCCGGTGATCTCTAAACAGGGCAGAGTAAACAGGGAAAACGCATCGGAAAACCCTTCCGGAAGAAATCCGATCCGCCCCATCCCGGTGTCCAGCTTCAGGTGACAGCGAACGGTTACGCCGGCTTCCTTTGCCTTTTGAGACAGTCCTTTGCTGTAAGAAAGGGATGGGATCGTCTGGGTCAGGTGGTATTCGGCAATGGTTTTGGCCCATTCCCATGGCGTAGGGCCCAAAAGCAAAATGACCCCCTCAGCGCCCGCTTTCCGTAAAGCGAGCCCCTCTTCCGGATTGGAAACAGCGAAATCGGTAACTCCCGCTTTCACAGCCTCCTGCATCAGTGTCCGATCACCGTGGCCATACGCGTCCGCTTTCAATACCGCCATGATCCGGGTATCGCCGGAAAGCCGGCTTTTCACTGCCTCCATATTGTTACGAAAGGCGGATAAATCGATCTCCGCCCAGGTGCGTTTCAAAAAATCCATATTCTAAGCCTCGTTTTGACAAATGATTCCATTCTATGGTATATAATAGATATCCTATTTTATTAAAAAAGGGGGATATTATGTCTCTTTCCCTTGGGGTATGTTTTACCGGCCACCGTCCGGAACGGCTGCTTTCCCAACCGGAAGATCTGGTCTTTTCCGAATCGGAAATGAAGCTTCTTTTGCATAATGAAATTCTATCCGCTCTCAACGACGGATTCTTCGAGTTTTACTGCGGCATGGCGCCGGGGATCGATATTTGGGCCGCCGAGGTTTTGATCCCTCTTATGGATCAGTTTCCCCACATCCGTCTTACCGCGGTACTCCCTTTCCCCACCCATGGGCTGACGCTGTCGGACGTGTGGTTTCCCCGATACCGGTATATCCTGGCCTTTTCCGACCGCATCATTTTTGCATCCGACCGCTCCTCCAGACAGGCTTATCTGATCAGAAACCGCATTATGGTGGATCATAGCCAGCGGGTCATCGCGGTTTACGACGGATCTTCTTCGGGGGGCACCGCTTATACCTGCCGCTACGCGCAAAAAAAGGGAAAGGAGATCCGCTTTCTCCCCGTAAGAAAAGCCTGATCCTTCAAAAGAATATGTAAAACCAAAGCGTTTTTTGCCGGTATGTTTCATTCTACTATATTTTGCGGTCAAATGCAAGAAAAGGAAAGACGGCCAGGAAAAGAAAAAAATCTTTTTTTGGCCCGCCGGGGAAAACTCCCTTTTTTCCCTTCTTTTTCCCCGCCTTTCCCCAATGCCCAAGTTTTGGGGGCTCGTCAAGGCAAAAAATTACAAAATGTAATTTTTTTATGGAAAATACAAGTTTTTCACCGTTTCCACATACTTTTCCACCAAAGGCATGGGAAAAGCCTTTGTTTTCCCCCGCATATTTGGGGAAAAAGAAAGGCGATGGCTGCGAGGTTTGGCAAAATCAGCGAAAAAACGTCCCAAATAATAAAAAAATGATCCTTGACACAAGATATGGTATTCCGAAAAAAAGGCGCCCTAAATGGCAACTACTCATAAAACAGTATCAACAACCAACTGAAATAGGGTAGCTGCCATACGGATTGCAACAAAAAGCGGGTAAGAGGTTAAAAACTTCTTACCCGCTTTTTCTGTGTTTCGTGGAATGATAGAACGGCATTTTTCCGCTTTCGAGGGATATGATATTGCCTGCACCACTTCTGTCCTCTGTAAACCGCATAAATACAGGTTTTTTCTACCCTTAAATGTCCACGCCGACACTGATTCAGTCAGAGTACTATTATAGAAAAAACTGCTTCAGCGCCGACGACTGAAACAGTTTTCCTTATCTTGCTACATAACGATCTTTAGGGATACATAACCTAAAAGCCTTAAGGCCATAACTGCTTGCGAAAATACGTCTTCCTTTTATGGTTATGTAAGGTGTATATATGATGATATACTCTTCCATGGATGCACCTCCTTTCAAAAAGAAGTGTATCCCTCTTGAATAAATCGCTTAAATATGCTATACTATAACTTGCTACAGTATATTGTACAGTCGGCACATATCTACCGATTGACAAGAGGGCCAGCCACAGAAGTGTGTGCTGGCTATTCTTGTTTTATTTCAACTTTCAGATTTTCTAAAAATACAGGTAGCATGTTTTCAATATATAATTTGATATAATCTATGTCCTTTTCTGTAACTCCGTCCGGAATATAGAATCGGGCAGATTTTTTCCCTAATGTAGGAATCTCAAAATTGTATCCGGTTTCCTGCTCCTCAACCTTAATTTCTTTTTTGGCGTGTTTGCTAGACTGTGCCGCAGAAACTTCCTCATAGCAATCATCTGAATCAGACAATTCTTTGTCTTCGGTCAAGTCAAAACACAAAACCCCATTTTGCAACAGTCCCAAATAAGATGCACTTTCAATAAAGCACTCGGCAGCGTTATCTTTTACTTGCTTTATAATACGATACTCATTAAGTAAAATATTAGATAGTTGGCTTTTGGGTGGAACTGCTTTATCCTTGAATCGATCTATTAGTTTGGCATAAAGCGGAGGATTCCCAAACGATTCAACAAGGAGTTGCTTAGATTCAGCTTCTCCGTTTGAAGGGTACAGAATACGCTTTGCTATATCAGTAAGCTGCGCCGTACTGCTTCCAGTTGTAATAAAGCCATATTGTTTAGATGCGCTAATCTTATTTAGAAAGGATTTCGTGGTAGGACTGGTCAACCCGAGAAGTCCCAATATGCTGGTGTAAGGTACAGCTTTTCCCCCAAGAGAATCTATTTGTCTGATGAATTCATAGCACTCAGATATTGTAATTGCTGGATAAAGTGCGCTTTTCTCCCGAGGTCTTTTTTCTGATGTATTCTTTTCGTTTGCCATCGCCATACCTCCTTTTATTCTATGAGTTTATTATAATGTAAAACTTTAAAAAAGTCAATAGTCGAACTAAAACTTTTTTTAATCTCATTTTTAAGTTTATGTATTAGCTTTTGAGCTGCGGACAGATTACGCAGTGGACCGCCATTTTTGAGGGTGGGAATAGAAACGCTCAACTATCGTGTTTTCAAGTCTGCAAAGCCGCGTTGTGCAAGGCTTTCTCACTCCCTATCGCGTAATAACATACTCATAATATTTGAGGACGCAAGCGGTCTATCCGTTTGCGCCCTCTTGATTACCCAGCAGCAAAGGCGGGAAAAGCCGTCAAGGACGCGAAGCGCGAAGTTTATCCTTGACGGCTTTTTCTGGCTTTGCTACTTGTCATCTGTCAAAACGGAACTTGGGTAAGGCTTCCATTAAGTATGCTTTGA
>CALWZB010000036.1 GCA_944385915.1 uncultured Clostridia bacterium
AAGAAAAAAAACGGTACAGTCTTTTTACTGTACCGTTTTTTGTACTCTTAATCGCTTACATGCTGACCGGTGAGCGAATACTCTACCCACTCCGCGATATTCACCGCATGGTCCCCGATCCGTTCAAAGTACTTTGCGATCATCAAAAGGTCCACGCAAAATTCGCCTTTGGTTTTATCCTCACCGATAAGCTCGATAAGCTCTTTTTTGATCTCGTCAAACAGATCGTCTACAATATCGTCATCCTCGATCACCTTTCGGACCATATTCAGATCCTTGGTCACAAAGGATTCCACACTCTCGCTCACCATCTGCACCGTCTGCTTGGCCATTTCGGTGATGCGGGCGCTGTATTGCTGATGCTCAGCCCCAATAAATTTAGTGATCTCGGCGATGTCGGAAGCCTGATCCCCGATCCGTTCCATATCGGAGATCATTTTTAATGCCGAGGAAACGGTTCGCAGGTCCCGCGCTACCGGCTGCTGCTGCAATAAAAGGCGCATACACAGCGCTTCGATCTCCCGTTCCTTTTCGTCGATCTTTCCGTCGGTTTCAAACACCTTTGCACTCAATGACGGATCGTTTTCCAACAGCGCCTTCACCGAAGCGGAAATCGCCGCCTCGCAAAGGGCCCCCATACGGGTCAGCTCCACATTGAGCTGTTCCAACTGTTCATCAAAATGGTTTCGCATTATCCAAACCTCCCGGTAATATAATCCTCGGTACGCTGATCCTTCGGGAAGGAAAACAGCTGTTCCGTCTCGTTATATTCGATCACCTCGCCCAAAAGGAAAAAGGCGGTGCGGTCGGAAATACGGGCGGCCTGCTGCATATTGTGGGTCACCATAATAATGGTATACTCCTTTTTCAACTCCAGCGCCAGGTCCTCGATCTTTGAAGTGGAAATGGGATCCAGGGCACTGGTAGGCTCATCCATCAAAAGCACCTCCGGTGATACTGCCAGCGCTCTGGCAATGCATAACCGCTGCTGCTGGCCTCCGGAAAGGCCAAGGGCGCTCTTTTTTAACCGATCCTTGACCTCGTCCCAGATGGCGGCGTTTCGCAGGGATTTTTCCACAATATCGTCCAGCTGGGATTTGCTGCGGATCCCGTGGGTCCTGGGACCGTAGGCAATGTTATCATAAACGCTCATAGGGAAAGGATTGGGCTTTTGGAACACCATCCCCACCCGTTTGCGCAGCAGATTCACGTCCATACCACCGAAAATGCTTTCTCCGTCCAGCAGTACATCCCCGGTGACCTTACATCCCTCCACCAGATCGTTCATCCGGTTTAGCGTTTTGATGAGAGTGGATTTCCCGCATCCCGACGGACCGATAAAGGCGGTGATCTCATTTTGAGGGATCTCCAGATCGATCCCCTTGAGCGCCTGAAAATCGCCGTAGTACAGCTTCAGATCCCGAATTGAAAATTTGCTCATATTAAGACCCTTTCGTCAGTTTTTTTGCAATGAGAGAAGAAAGCCCGTTGATCAGTGCTACCAAAACCAAAAGCACTACCGCGGTGCCATACGCTTCCTCCATATAAAGTCCTTCGGACAGCAAGGCATACATATGCACCGCCAGCGTTCTTCCGGAACGAAACAGCCCCTCGGGGACCACCGGCGCGGTCCCCGCCGTAAAGATCAGCGCCGCGCTCTCTCCTACGATCCTTCCGATCGCTAAAATTACTCCGGAAAGGATCCCCGGCATCGCTGCCGGAAGGATAATGGAAAAAATGGTCCGAAGCTTTCCGGCCCCTAGTCCAAAGCTTCCCTCCCGGTAAGAATCGGGGACAGATTTGAGCGCTTCCTCCGTGGTGCGCATAATCAAAGGCAAAATCATAATTGCCAAAGTCAAAGAACCTCCCAAAAGGCTGTAGGACCATTTGAGCGCGATGACAAAAAGCAAAAAGCCAAACAGTCCGTAAACAATGGAAGGGATCCCGGAAAGGGTTTCGGTGGTGACACGCACCGCCGCCACCAGCTTGCTTCCCCGTTTGGCATACTCCACCAGATAGATGGCGGAGCAAACTCCCACCGGCACCGCGATCAAAAGGGTGAGCACTGTGATCAAAACGGTGTTGATGAGCGCCGGCATCATAGACGCGTTTTCGCTGTTGTATTCCCATGCAAATAAGGAAGGGGTGATATTGGGAATGCCTTTGATCAAAATATAGGCAATCAAAAAGAGAAGGACCCCTACGGTGATCAAGGCGGAAAGCAGTACGAAGAAAGCCATAACTGCCGACCCGGGATGCCGTTTATAGCTGATGAGCCGCTGCTTGATAGTGGTTTGGTTGACTCCTTTGATTCCGTCCATACTATTTCTCCCTTCGATTCAATGCCGAAAAGCAAAGATTGATGATCAAAATAAAGACGAAAAGGACCACCGCAGTAGCGATCAGTGCCTCCCGGTGCAGATCGGTAGCATAAGCCATTTCCAGTACGATGTTCGCGGTCAAAGTCCGCACGCCGCTTAAAATGCTCTCGGGAATGATGGCCTGGTTTCCGGCGATCATCACCACCGCCATAGTTTCACCGATGGCTCTTCCGATCCCTAAAATGACCCCCGCCAGCACGCCGGATTTAGCGGCCGGCAAAACGGTCTTGAAGATACTCCGCTCATGAGTCGCTCCCAAAGCCAGAGAGCCCTCATAATAAGCCTCGGGAACCGCCCGGATCGCCGCCTCCGAAACACCGATAATGGTGGGCAAGATCATGATCCCTAAAAGAAGAGATGCGGTAAGTACTCCCTTTCCGCTCCCGAAAAGGTTTAAAAGCATAGGAACCAAAACCACCAGCCCAAAAAAGCCGTACACAATGGAAGGGATTCCTGCCAAAAGCTCGATCACCGGCTTTAAAACCTTATATAATTTTTTGGGACAGTATTTTGCCATAAATACCGCACACAAAATCCCGATGGGAACCCCCACTAAAATCGCTCCGGCGGTCACATAAATACTGCCGATGATCATAGGAAAGATACCAAATTCTCCCGCCGAAGGCTTCCAGGTCATCCCTAACAGGAAATCGAACACCCCGATCTTCCCTATTGCCGGAATACCGTTTGCAAACATAAAGATACAAATCAGCAGCACCGAAAGGATGGATACGCAAGCCATCAGCAAAAAGAGGATATGCATCAGGATTTCTATGACTTTTTTCATACTTTACTCCTCATAAAGGCGAGACCCTTTGGGCCCCGCCTTTTTCTTTTCCCGTAACAGATAGGATGTTATTGGATCTCGGACCAGTCGGTCACTTCACCCAGGTAGATTTTCTGGATCTGTTCCGAGGTCATATCCTCGGTGGGGTTTTCGTTATTGACGATCACCGCGATACCGTCCATAGCGATCTGGGTAGAAGTCAGTCCCTGATCCAGTTCACTTTGGGAGACCTCTCTGGATGCCATACCGATGTCGCATACGCCTTCAATCGCCGCGGTCATACCGGCGCTGGAACCGGTCTGCTGAATTTCGATGGTCACATCGGGATTCAAGGCTTTATACGCTTCGGCCAGTTTCTCCATCACCGGGGAAACCGAAGTGGAGCCGCCGAGAGTGATGTTGCCGCTGAGTCCACTTGCGGTATAGCTTCCTTGGGGCGTCACACTGATGTAGCCTTCCTCGTCGATGATCGCCTGTCCTTCCTCACTGAGAATGAAGGCGATGAAATCGGAAGCGACTTCGCTCAACCCTTCCTTAGTGGCGATGTTAAAGGGACGGGAGATGGCATAGGTCCCATTTTTTACGTTTTCGGCGGTCGCTTCAACGCCATCCACCGAAACCGCTTTGACGTTATCCTTTAAGCTGCCCAGAGAAATGTAGCCCACAGCATTTTTATTTCCTTCTACCGTGGTGATCATAACCGAAGTGCTGTTAGTGGATTCCGCCGTTACAACAGTAGCGTCATTTTCATCGGCATCCACGATCCCCAAAAGCTCTACAAAAGCGCTCCGGGTACCGGAACCTTCTTCTCTTGCGACGACGGTGATCTTTCCGGTCATACCGGTAGTCTCTTCGCCGGAGGAACTCTGCTCCACCGTAGAAGAGGAATTGTTGGCGGAGGAACTGCTGGAGCTTCCGTTGTCGTTTCCGCAGCTCACCATAGCGGATGCGGCCATAACCATAGTTAAAGCCAATGCAAACATTTTTTTCATTTTCATACTTGATTTCTCCTTTTCTGAATTACGAGGTCAGTATACCAACCCTTTGCAAAAAGTAATGTTCTGTCCTTGTAAAATCCAGGTAAAATCCAATCGGTCTTAGTTTTCCCCTTTTTCGGCTGGACATACCAAAAAAGGCAGGAGCTTCATCATAATGCATCAAACGCATTTACAAATTATCATAATATGTGTATAATATAATTAAAGATTTTGTTTACATTTTCCTTATTTTGCAAAAAGGAGCGCCAAATGAAAAGGAAAAAGATTCTTATTTTCGCCGCGCTGTGCCTGATTTTCCTTTCCTTCGCCACAGGAGGTTATCTTTTCTATCGAAAATATACCGCTCCAAAGACGATGCGGGAGATGATGGAACAGCTTTACCCCCATGTTTCTATGTCTGGTATGTCTGACTATGCGGTGTTCAACTATGATGGATTGATGAATCGGGCACATACCGTAGCGCTTGTCACTCCTTTAGATGATTTGACAAAAGAAAATACCTTTGGCGTGTCGGAAAGCGGAGACCGGTATTACGCAATCCATTCCGTCCGGGAGGTCCAGGTCATCCAGTACTTTAAAAATGAAAAAAACTTTGGTGAAACTTTCACTATGGCGGAAAAATGTGGACTCACCGATGTACAGGAAATTCCTACGGAAAGCGGCGACATTCAGGTTACCGGCGGACTGGTGATGGAAGAAAATTGCTATCCTATGCAAAAAGGAAACTACTATCTCGTCTTTTTACAGCATAGTGGATATGGCGAACCCCTATCCCTCAGCGCCGATAACGGTACTTTTAATCTAAGCCAGCTTGACTTGAATGGAAAACCGGACGTTTGCCTGGAAGCCCTTTATCGGCTGGATCTTCTGAGTCTTCCCGCTTCCCGTTCGGATAATCCTGATACACTGATTGCCGCCTTTTG
>CALWZB010000037.1 GCA_944385915.1 uncultured Clostridia bacterium
AAACCGTAAAGAAGATGCAGCTTTTCCTTCTTTTTTTCCAGATCAAAGGTCACCCTTCGAACCACACAGTTTTGCCGGAACCGGCACCACTCCGTTAAAATCTCCCGTGCTCCCATGACCTTGGGGGAACCGTCCAAAAGAACGTTAAAGTTGCAAGAAAAGCTGTCCTGTAACGGGGTGAGCTTATAGAGCTTTTGCATCAGCTTTTCCGGGGCGGTGGCGCGTTTCACCTCAATGGCGAGCTTCAATCCGTTTAAGTCGGTCTCATCCCGAACGGCGGAAATCTCTTTGAGACGGTTGAGCTTGATGAGCTCAATGATCCGGTCAATGATGGCTTCTACCGTCGTGGTAGGCGGGATCTCGGTAATCTCGATGCAATTTTCTCCCTTATCCACTCGATATCTCGCCCGGACCCGAACCGAGCCTCTTCCGGTGGCATAGATCTTCTGCCATTCCTCGGGATCGTAAAGGATGTATCCCCCGCCCGGAAAATCCGGCCCTTTTAAAATCTCGCTCACATCCGCGTCCGGATCTTTGAGCAAGGCGATAGTCGCTTCGCAGACCTCCTCCAAATTGAAAGGACAGATCGCGCTTGCCATAGAAACGGCGATGCCCATGTTGGAATTGACTAAGATGGAAGGAAAGGTGGTAGGGAATAAAACCGGTTCGGTGGTGGTGTTATCGTAGTTTGGAACCATATCCACCGCGTTTTTGTCAATATCCCGAAAAAGCTCGGCGGCGATTTTTTCCAGCCGCACCTCGGTGTACCGGGACGCGGCAAACGCCATATCCCGGGAATAGGCCTTTCCAAAGTTTCCCTTGGAGTCTACATACGGGTGTAAAAGTGCTTCGTTCCCTCGGGAAAGGCGAACCATGGTCTCGTAAATAGGCGCGTCACCATGGGGATTGAGGCGCATCGTCTGCCCCACCACGTTGGCGGATTTGGTCCGGGGGCCAGACAAAAGTCCCATCTTATACATGGTATATAAAAGCTTTCGATGAGAGGGCTTGAACCCGTCGATCTCCGGAAGCGCCCGGGAGATAATAACACTCATCGCGTAAGGCATATAGTTGACTTCCAACGTTTCGGTAATGGGCTGCTCCACCACCACGCCCGCATCCTTGATGTAGGCGTCGATTTTTACCGCCCGCTCCGTTTCCGAACGGGGGTTTTTTCTTTTTGCCATTCCTTTCTCCCTTCCTTAGGAAATATCCGCTAAACTTAAATATTCGTGTCCTTTTTCGGCAATATATTCTTTTCTGCCCTGTAAATTGTCGCCTAAAAGAAGATCAAAAACCGCCGCCGTTTTCTCGGCTTCGTCGGGGGTCACCTTGATCACGCGACGGGTCTTTGGATTCATGGTGGTGAGCCACATCATTTCCGGATCGTTTTCTCCCAAGCCCTTCGAACGCTGGAGAGTGTATTTCTGGTCCCCCAACTCCTCTAAGATCATCGCCTTTTCTTCCTCGTTGTAGGCAAAATAGCTTTTCGTCCGCGTCGTGATCTCATACAAGGGCGACTGAGCAATATAGACATACCCTTCCTCGATCAAGGTAGGGGTCAACCGGTAAAGCATCGTTAAAATCAACGTCCGGATCTGGAACCCGTCCACATCCGCATCGGTACAGATGATGACCTTATTCCAGCGCAGGTTGGAAAGATCAAAATTGGAGATTTCCCGGTTGGATTTGGCCTTCACCTCAACGCCGCAGCCCAGCACCCGCAAAATATCCAAAATGATATCATTTTTGAAAATCTTATCGTAACCGGATTTGAGGCAGTTTAAAATTTTGCCCCGCACCGGGATGATCGCCTGAAACTCCGCGTCTCTGGACTGTTTGCAAGATCCTAACGCCGAATCTCCCTCGACGATAAAAATTTCCCGCCGGGAAACATCTTTGGAACGGCAGTCCACAAATTTCTGTACCCGGTTGGTGAGATCGAGATTGCTTTGCAGCGTCTTTTTCAGATCCAGCCGCGTCTTTTCCGCCCGTTCTCTGCTTCGCTTGTTGAGTAAGACCTGTTCAGCGATCTTATTGGCATCCAGAGGGTTTTCCAGGAAATAAACTTCCAAATTTTGCTTTAAGAAATCGGTCATTGCTTCGTAGATAAACTTATTGTTAATCGCCTTCTTGGTTTGGTTCTCATAGGATGTTTGGGTAGAAAAGGAAGAAGAAATCAACGCGAGACAGTCTTCCACATCGGTATAACTGATCTTTCCTTCATTTTTCAGGTACTTCCCGTTCCGTTTTAAATAAGCGTCAATGTGGGAAACAAAAGCCTGACGCACCGCCCGGTCGGGAGAACCTCCATGCTCTAAAAAGCTGGAATTATGGAAATATTCGGTAAAATGAACCTGATTGGAAAAGGTAAAAGCTACCGAGAGCTTGACCCGGTAGTCTTCTTTATCCGCCCGGTCTCTTCCAACCCGTTCTCCTTCCCAGTACACCGGCGACGTCAACGTCTGTTCCCCGGTCAATTCCTTTAAATAATCCGTCAGTCCGTTTTGGTAGAAAAAATCCACCGTTTCTTCCGTCTCGCCGCTTTGGTCAGTAAAGAGAAAGTGAACACCGGGATTGACCACAGCCTGTTTTTTTAAGGTATCGAGAAAATACTCTTTAGGGATAGCGATATCGGTAAATACCTCGAGATCCGGAAGCCACCGCTGGCGGGTACCGGTTTGTTTTTGCCTGGTGGGCGTTTTTTTCATCTCCCCTACCAGCTCTCCCTTTTCAAAATGAAGACGGTAGCAATATCCGTCCCGCACCACCTCCACATCAAAATAAGCGGAGGCATACTGGGTAGCGCAGGTTCCAAGGCCGTTGAGTCCCAACGAATAGGTGTAGTTATCATCCTGATCATTTGCATACTTTCCGCCCGCATACAGCTCGCAGAAAACCAGCTCCCAGTTATACCGGTTTTCCTTGGGGTTCCAGTCTACCGGGATACCCCGCCCGAAATCCTGTACCTCGATGGAGCCGTCGGGATATCTGGTGACACAGATCCGATCTCCATATCCTTCCCGCGCTTCATCCACCGAGTTGGAAAGGATCTCGAAAAACGAATGCTCGCATCCCTCCAAACTGTCGGAACCAAAGATAACCGCCGGACGTTTCCGAACCCGGTCGGCGCCTTTTAATACCGAGATGCTCTCGTTGTTATATTGCTGCTTGTTTTTTGCCATGATTTCCTCCCGAACACAAGATATGGGGCATAATTGAAAGCTTTCTCTATTTTAATACAAATTTCCTTTTTTTGTCAACCTTATTGCTCCCTTGTCCATTCACAAAAAGGAAAAGAAGGACAAAGCAGGATAACACCATCTTTCCCTTTTTCGAATAAGATACACCAAAATAGAAATAAGGAGGGAGTACCATGGACCATTCCCCTGCTCCTTTAAAATTTTTTCTGGGGGCAAACACGCCGCAAGGCTTTTTTTCCTTTTTCCGGGAACTCACCGAAAAATATAAAGAGGATTACACCCTTTACCCAGTAAAAGGCGGACCGGGAACGGGAAAATCGACCCTGATGAAAAAAGCTTCTGCACAGGCGATCCAGTCGGAGCCTTACGGAGAGCTTATCTATTGCTCCTCCGATCCGGATTCTTTAGACGCAGTCATACTGCCAAAAAGGAAAGTGATTCTCGCTGACGCGACGCCGCCACATACCATCGAGCCTGCCTATCCCGGCGCCTTTGAACGGCCGGTTTGCCTTTATGAGGCTTTCGATTACGACACGTTAGCCAAAAAGCGGGACCGCTTATATCCGCTGGTCGCCCAAAATCAAAGCTGCCATACCGCCTGCGCCCGTTTAATGGCGGCGGCACAAGGGCTTTTTTACGACAACTACCTGACCTTCCTTGCTGCCTCCGATGTCACAAAGATGGTCAAAACGGCGAAAAATTTGGCGGCGAAAGAGCTTCGCCGGAAAAAAGCGGAAGGCACGGCCGCAGAGCATTGCCGCTTTTTGAATGCCGTCACCCCCAAGGGCTTTTATGGATTTTACGAAAACCTGAAATCCTGTCCCCGGGTCATCGCCATCGACGACCCCTTCGGCGCCGCTTCCTCGATGATGATGCAGGTTTTGCGCAAAGAGCTTCTCAAACGGGGATTTTCCATCTACAGTTGTTTTTCCCCATTTGATCCGGAAAATAAAATCGATCATATCCTCATTCCGGAGATCGGATTGGCGTTTGTGACCC
>CALWZB010000038.1 GCA_944385915.1 uncultured Clostridia bacterium
AAAGAAGGCGCTCTGTGTAAAGCCGCCCTTGTTTCTGGATAATGTTTCGGGCATCCTCATCCATACTGCAGGACTTTCCTGCCAGAACACGCTCCACCTGAGCGTCGGTCACAGACAGCCCGGTATCCCGGCGGACCTGTTCTTTCGTTTCATCAATGCAGCGGATCATACCGAGTTCCAGACTTCGGCAGGTAGCCGCATTGGGGACACCATTATCCAACCGCATCAGATCAACAGTCCAGCCGCCGATGTCCATGAGCAGGCCGGAGGTTTTACAGCCTCCGGCCTGCTTGGATAAACAAAAACCGTGTTTCAGCACCAGTACATCCATGTCTTACAGAAAACAATTATATTCTGTATCCTTTTTGAAAGGAGCACTTTCTAAACCACCTTTGTCGCGAGCGCATACATAGCACAAAAAAAGAGTCCGAACGCGAAGTGCGTCCAGACTCAGTCTGTGTTTGTTGGTCAAAATCACTGGCAGTTCCAACGCGGGATAAAAACAACGCGCACCCACCAAACGTGAGTGCGCGTTTATCCGCGGCGATTCGCCGCTGTCTTTGCTGGTAAAAATTACTGGCACTTTCAGCGCGGGACACTCACGCAAAATAAAAGAAAAAACCGTTTAGGGGTAGCTTAAACGAGGCTTTTTATATTCAGTAGCCCGAATTTTTAAAAGTATCTGTTAAATCAGCTGTTTTGCCATTTCGAGCCGAACTTCTTCTTTGTCAGGATCGTTATTGGTATAACAAAACAAATCAAATCCGATAGGCCGAAACCCCATTGCCAAGTAAAAATCAACGGCTTTGCGATTACAGGTCTGCGTTTCCAGGACAAGCATTCGAGCATTGCTGCTTTTTGCCGCTTCCTCCGCTTTCTGGATCAGCAGTTTTCCGATGCCTTGATTTCTGAAATCATCCCATACCAGCAGATTGGAAATGCGAAATCGATTATTCCACGATTCGAGAAAGCATTCAATCACGCCAATCAGGCGATTATGATAAAATGCACCGAACGCAATGGGATTTTCCAACCATTCCCCAAATAGATGGTCTGTAAACGTTTTATGAATGACCGTTGGATAGGGATGGAATACCAGTTTGAAATCCCAATGATGGATTTCAAAGGAATAATATCCATTCGTGTCATAGGAAAATGGAAGTTCGTAGTTTTTCCAATGTTTCTGATCCAGTTCTTTAATCTCTAACATCAAAATTCTCCCGATTTCAAATTCGTATATGAAAAGAAAACTACCTGATACTAATATCAGGTAGTGTATGGTGGAGGAGGGTGGATTCGGACCACCGAAGCTGAAAAGCAACAGATTTACAGTCTGCCCCCTTTGGCCACTCGGGAACTCCTCCGTATTCAATTTACGCGCCGGTCTGGTCGGGGCGACAGGACTTGAACCTGCGGCATCTTGGTCCCAAACCAAGCACTCTACCAAACTGAGCTACGCCCCGTCAGGACAGCGCTTCAGTGACAGCTTTTATAGTGTATCACCGAAACGCTTTTTTGTCAATAGGTTTTTTGAAAAAATTTATAGAATCCTTCCGCCGCCCAAGACGATATCCCCCGCATAGATCACCGCGGACTGTCCTTTAGCCGGAAACCGCTGGGGCTCAGAAAACGAAACCACCGCCTCGCTTCTTTCAAGAACAACGGTACAGGAAACCGCCTTTGCCCGGGAACGGATCTTGACCGTCCGTTCTTCCAAAACCGAAAGCGCTCCGGGAAAGGTCTCAGAAAGGTCTCCAATGCGGATCTCCTTTTGTTCTCCTTCCCAGAGATCTCCAAGGTAGATCCGGTTTTCCGCCGGATCGATCCGTTTGACAAAAACCGGACGCCCCAACGCAACGCCGAGGTGCTTTCTTTGCCCCACCGTATAATGCAAAATTCCCCGATGGGTGCCGCAAACCTTTCCTTCCGGAGAGATCATATCCCCCTTGGGAAGCGTTCCCCTTCTTTGCTCGATATATGCGCCGTAGTCATTTTCGGGGATAAAACAGTTTTCCTGGCTGTCCGGCGCGGAAAAGGAGCTAAGCCCCGCCTGCTTGGCAATGCTGCGAACCGTCTCCTTATCCAGATGGGACAGGGGAAGCAAAAGGCGGCTCAGCACATTCTGTTTCAGGCGGTAAAGCATGTAAGACTGATCCCGGCTTTCTTCTTCCCCTTTGCACAAATAGGTGATCCCCTGTTCTCTCCGCAAAGCGGCATAATGACCGGTGGCCAGAAAAGGCGCGCCGATCTCATCGGCGGTATCCAAAAGGGCTTTGAACTTAACGAGAGGATTGCAGTAAACACAGGGATTGGGCGTTGCTCCCGAAAGATAGGAGTCGATAAAATAAGAGATGACCTTTTGTTCAAACTCCTCTTTCATCTCTTTGACCAGTAAGGGAACATCCGCTTCCTTTGCCGCCTGTTTTGCGGCGGCTACCGTACCTTCGTGGGCGTCGGTCATTTTCAAAACCACGCCGAAAACATCGTATCCCTCCTGTTTTAAAAGATGGGCGCAGACCGAGCTGTCCACGCCGCCGCTCATAGCCACCAAAACCTTTTCTTTCATATCCTTCTCCTATTTAAACTTCTGGCTCTCCGCCACCGCTAACGCGTCGCACCGTTCATTCTCCGGATGTCCCGCATGTCCCTTGACCCATTGATAGGTCATCTGGTGCCTTTCGATCTGCGCAAGCAATTCCTCCCAAAGATCGGGATTTAAAGCCTTCTCTTTTTTATTCCGCATCCAGTTATTTTGCTGCCAGCGCTTCGCCCACCCCAGGGTAATGGCATCGATCACATATTTGGAATCGCTCACCAGAGTGACGCTGCACGGATATTTGAGCTGTTTTAATCCTTCGATCACCGCCGTCAGCTCCATACGGTTATTGGTGGTAGAGGCTTCGCCACCGGAAAGCTCTCTGCGGTGCTCCCCGTAAACTAAAATCGCGCCCCAGCCTCCCGGGCCGGGATTGCCGCTGCAAGCGCCGTCAGTATATAAAAAAACTTGTTTCATGTTCTCCTCCTTTGCTACAGTATACCTTGTTTTCAGGAAAAAAACAATTCCCTCTCCCTCATTTCAAAGACTTGACAAACCAAGGTGGAACAAGTATAATGAAAAAACAGGCGCTGGTGTAGCACAGTTGGTAGTGCAGCTGATTTGTAATCAGCAGGTCGGGGGTTCGAGTCCGTCCACCAGCTCCAGGACCTGCGGTCAGCATTTCGCGACCGCAGGTTTTTCTTTTCTCTTCGTTTATGCCCGCGCTGAAACGGGTATGGTTATTTGTATTTTCCCAGACCTGCGGTCAGCATTTCGCGATCGTGGGTTTCTCTTTTCTCTTCGTTTATGCCCGCACTGAAACGGGTATGGTTATTTGTATTTTCCCAGACCTGCGGCCGGCACTTCGCGATCGCAGGTTTTTCTTTTCTCTTCGTTTATGCCCGCGCTGAAACGGGTATGGCTATTTGTATTTTCCCAGACCTGCGGCCGGCACTTCGCGACCACGAATTTTTGTTTTATCATCCTTTCTCTTATCTTCAAAGCAACCTGAATTTTTTGTCTCCTATGGATAGAAAACAAGTGCTATATTTTTCTCCATTTTTCAGCTGATTTTTATTGAATAGGTTGGAAAAATCCTATATAATAGAAGAAAATTATATTGAACAGCAGGAGGTTTCTGATGAAAGATACACCGTTTGTTACCCATGGGCTGAAATTTCGATGGATCAACGCCCAATGCTTTGAATTTCAATTTTCCAACGGTAAGACCTTGCTCACCGACCCCTACTTTGATGTGCCGGAGCGCTTTAAGGAAGGGGTAGGAATGTCGCTGATGAACTTTCATGTGGAGGATATCGAACAAGTGGATTACGTTTTCGTCAACCATACCCATGGCGACCATATCGCAAACCTGCAGCAGGTCTGCGACCGATTTTCCCCTACAGTAATCTGCCACAGCGCGGTAGCTATGGAGATCGCCAAAACCCATGTGGTCCCTTTGACATCCATTTACCCGGTGGATTTTAACGGACGGTACTATTTTGACGGCTTTTCGCTGGACACCTACCATGGAACCCATCATAAAAACCCCAGCTCTTATGAAGAAGCCAAAGCGTTCACGATGCAGGACGGGGACAACGAGCTTGGCGTAATGGGAAGTATTTTCAACGTCAATTTTATACTGAATCTCCCCGAAGGGCTGCGCATTGCCTTTGTGGGCGGTAATGACGACGGTATGACCGAGCGGTTTCAAGAGATCCGTCCCAACATCCTGATCCGCAACAAAATGGGAAGCTCCCGGGATTTCGACCGGGTAGCGGAACGCTTTGCCGATATCTTCGCCAAATCCAGCACCCAAATGCTCATCCCTATGCACTGTGAAACATGGGTCAACGAACGTCCCGAATTTTTAGACGGCGTCATCCGGGATATGAATCAGATCATGGAGGAAAAAGGGCTTTTGGGCCGGGCAAAGCTGCTGGAGCGAACCAAATGGCATTATCTGGATCTGGTCATCAGCGAAGCGTAAAATCAAAATTCATTCTTGAGATGAAAAGACCGGCAGGTGATTACGACACCTGCCGGCCTTTTTTTCATCTTTTGCTTTCCATAGCCAAAGCTTTAAAAGCGGCCCACCTGGCCGCCTTCTGTAGAAGCGCGGTAAATAATCCTGTGGGGTGTATAGATGGTGCGCCCCTGTGTGATCGCTCCAGTGATGATATCATCCAAAAAGCGAACAATATCCATGCCCAGAATTCCTTCCTGCTGGTCGATGGTACTTAACGCCACCGGCAGGTACGGGGATGCATAAGTATTGTCCACTCCCATCACCGCGATCTCTTCGGGGACCCGAATCCCTGCATCAAATAACGCAGCCACACACCCTGTCGCCAACATATCGTTCATACAAAAGATCGCATCCGGACGGGGAGACGCGATGAGAATTCGATCTCTCGTCACCATATATGCTTCCTCCACCGAAAACCCGCAGTCGAATTTCAGCGCCTCATCCCGGGGAAGGTTATACTGCCAAAGGGCGTCCATATACCCTCGCTCCCGTAGGTCAATATACTCCCAGGAATCCACCAAACTCTTGGTCATCAGCAGCGCCACCCGTCTTTTCCCTTGTTCCAGCATATGAGTCACCGCTTCGAATACCATGCGCCGATTGTCAGTACTGATGATATAATTCTCATTAAGAGAACAACAGTTTCCTACCTGCACCACCTTGGTCTGGTTTAGAAGCTCGATCAACTCCCGGTCGTGAATCCTGGGAAGGTGATATAAAACCACTCCCGACAAATTCCGGTCCAAGAGGCGCCTTAACGTTTCTTTTCCTTCCTGCCAGTCACCTTCCCGTCCCACCAGAGGATGAAGCAGCACATCATAGCCCAGCTCCGAAAACTGATTGGAGCAGCTTACTAAAAAGTCATGAGCAAAAATAGCAGTGAAAATCAAAACGGTTTTGGATTCACTTTTTCCTTTTCCTCTAACGCGTTCCGACGGGACATATCCCACCTTTTTCATCGCCTCAGCGACCAGCTCTCTCTTTTCCGCAGACACGATCACACTATTATTCATAACCCGGGATACTGTCGCTACGGAAACACCTGCTTCCCTCGCAACGTCAACAATTGTCGCCACGGTCCATTCTCCTTTTTCCTTTCGGGCATTTTCTGAAATGCCACATATATGCTCTTCATTCAAATTACTTACATTATACGAAAATTAGACAAAAAAAGCAAACAGGACCGCAGAAATACCGTCGTAATTTTTGTCTATTCTTTGTCAATTCGCTAAGAAAATTCCCCTTTCTTTTCCTTCCTCCCTATACTCTTTCCCCATTTTTACGTCTTTTTTTCTTTCCTTTTTGTTATTTCAAGAGAATTTGCAAAAAGTTACGTTTCTTTGTCTTCCTTCTTTTTTCATCCTTTTTCATCTGTTGCTTCCATCTGCAAAACGCGGTTTGCCGCCGCGTTTTGAAAAGCCCGGTCGTGCTCCACAAACAGCAAGGTGGGCTTCCATTTTAGGATCAACTCCTCGATTTGCATCCGGGAAACAATGTCCACAAAATTGAACGGTTCGTCCCAAAGGTAGATATGCGCCTGTTCGCTCAGGCTTTTAGCCAACAGTACCTTCTTTTTCTGACCGCCGCTGAAGTCTCTCATATCCTTTTCAAACTGGACCCGCTCAAATCCGAGCTTTCGCAAAATGGTCTTAAAGAGGCTTTCATCGATCCCCTCTTTTCTGGCGTAATGAGAAAGATTCCCCTTTAGGAAGGATGTATCCTGACTCACAAACGAGATCTTCAGATCCGCCGGCACCGAAAGCTCTCCGGTATAGCGGATGGGTTCCCCTAAGATCCGATGCAAAAGGGTGGATTTTCCCGAACCGTTTGGCCCCAAAAGGCAAACCCGGTCTCCCTCAGCAACGCAAAAGGTAAGCGGTCCCGCCACCGCCCGGTCCCCATAATACAGGGTGATATCCTTTCCATAAAGAAGCTCTTTTTTCCGATAGGGAAGAATATGGATTTTTAGCTCTTCCTGACGCTCTACATTTTTCAAGAGCTTTTTCTTTTCATCCAAAGCCGTCTGTCTTCGGTTTTCAATCGCCTTTGCCCGCTTCATCATTTTCGCTGACTGGTGACCTACATATCCCCTGTCCACCGAAATGCCCGAGTTATCCGAATGGTATTTTCCTTTTTCCACCTTGTCCGACCAGCCCGCCGTCCGCTTTACCGCGGTCTCCAATCGGGAAATATCCCCCGCAAGCCGCTCGTTTTCCCTTTGCTCATATTGATCGAGCCGGTCTCGATTTTCTTTCCAAGAAGAGAAATTTCCTTTTTGCAGCTCCATATCCCCTTTATTGATGGAGAGGATATGGTCCACCGCGCGGTCGAGAAAATCCCGGTCATGGGAAACGAGGATAAAGCCTTTTTTCCGGCGCAGGTACTCCCCTAAGATCTCCCGCCCCTCGGCGTCCAGATGATTGGTGGGTTCATCGATAAGCAAGAACCGGTTTTCCCGCAAAAACATCCCCGCGATCTGAACTTTTGTCTTCTCTCCGCCGGAAAGTGTCCCATAGGGACGGGAAAGTACCGAATCGGAGACCGAAAGCAAGGAAAGCTCCCGCTCGATCTCCCAGTCCTCAGCATCCGAAAGAATATGCATCAGCTCCAAAACCGGGAGGGTCTCGTTGATGGAATCGTCGGGGAAATATTCAAACTCCACCGGAGACGAGATGGCGCCCCGATACTCCTCTTTGCCCATCAAAAGCTTCAGTAACGTAGTTTTTCCTCTTCCGTTTCGCCCAATCAGCCCCAAACGCCAGTTGGTGTCCAAAGAGAGGGATACATCCTCAAAAATATTGTCATAGCTCCCATCATAACAAAAGGTCAGGTGGGAAATAGAGATTAACGCCATAAGTTCTCCTTTCTTTTCCGCAAAAAAACGCCGCAGGAAACCCTGCAGCGTTTCAAACTCAAAAAGGCGTTACTCCTTTTGGGCGAAAAGATGCATCATTTCCCGCTTTCCAAACGACAAAAAGAAAGGTAACACAAAAAGACGGCCTTCACCGCTTCCTTTTTCTTTTCGCCGTATCGTTAGCAAGAAATATGCATTTTCTCCCTCCTGATCCTCTTTTTTCGTTTATTATATCAGTCTTTTTCTTCTTTGTCAACTTCCTTTTGGTAGCATTCCCGCACCGTCTGGGAAAAATAAAGGGAACCCAAAGCCACTACAGGGATCCTCGTACTTTTGGCTTCCGCAACGGCGGCATGGACTCCTTCTTCAATCGTAGGAAACGCCGTCGCTTCCCCTCCCAAAGAGCGAAGCAGCTTCGCCAATTCTTTGGTATCCATTGCCCGGGGATTTGGCGGGGTAATGGTAAAAAACCGTTTCGCGTAGGGAAGAAGCATCGAGTACATCCCCGTAACATCCTTGTCCGCCAAAGCGCCGGTCAGAATCAAAACCGGTTTTCCGGAAAACTGGTTCTTGATACTTTGGACCGCCGCCGCCATCCCATGGGGATTATGGGCGCCGTCTAAAATAAAGAGGGGATCCTCCCCCAGCACCTCGAATCTACCGGGCCAGCAAACCCGAGACAGCCCCGAAACAATCGCCTCATCCGAAACCGCAAGCCCTCTTTCCCGAAGAACCTGTAACACGGTGATAGCCAAAGCGGCGTTATTCGGCTGGTAGGTACCCGCCATGGGGAGAAACAATCCTTTGTACTCCTTGTAGTCGAAGGTGATGCCTTTTAACGAAATATGAGTGATCCGAAGGGAGTCGGGGTCGGAAAAAGAGAGTACGCATCCTTTTTTTTCCGCCGTCTTTTGGATCACTGCCTTGGCTTCCTCCGGCTGAGGCGCGCAGACCACCGCCGTTCCCGGTTTGATGATGCCCGCCTTCGCCCTCGCGATGTCCGAAAGGGTAGGACCAAGCTCTTTGACATGATCCATACCTAACGGCGTGATCACCGCCGCAAGGGGCGAATCGATGACATTGGTGGCGTCCAACTCGCCTCCCATTCCCACTTCCAATACCACCACGTCGCACTTCTCTCTTTGGAAATACGCCATGGCGATGGCGAGGGTCATCTCGAACTCGGTGGGAGAATCCTCCATCCCATCGGCAAAAGGCCGGATCTCTTCGACGATAGACGCTAACGTCTCTTCGGATATCTCCTGCCCGTTGACCTGCATCCGGTCATTATACCGTTTTAATCCCGGAGAGGTGTATAACCCTACCCGGTACCCCTGAGCGCGAAGCATCGAATAGAGCATCGCACAGGTACTTCCCTTGCCGTTGGTCCCGGCAACGTGGATAAACGAAAGGGATTTTTGGGGATCTCCCATTAAGGACAGCAATTCCTTCGTCCGGGAAAGTCCCGGCTTGCTTCCGGTCCATTTGACGCTGAAAATATACGCCAATGCTTCTTCGTAAGTCATCTTTCTACCTCGTCGCCAGCCCCAGCCGTTTCAACTGGTCGCCAAGCTTTGTGAGCACCGGCAAAAAGACGATATGCAGCGGTACCAGCACCAGGTACTGCAAAAGCCGGTACATAAACCAGCCCCAGTAGGTTTTGCTGCCGTAAAGCTGAGCCACAAAACAGGTATTGATGAACAGTCCGATAAGCACGCAGTTGATCAGCGCAACGGGCACAATCTCGGTAAACAGATGGATCTGTTTCCGATTGCGGATCAAAGGCACGCGGCTTTCGGGATCCCGGTACAAAAACAGCCCGTAGACCAGCCCCATCATCACGGCGCCCAGAGTAAAGCCCACATGGTACGGTCCGATGGGGAACAAAACAGCGCCTAAAAAATCCGAAAGGCCGTAGGTGATTCCGGCGGCCAGCGGACCATAGAGCATCGCGCAAAGGGAAATGGGGAGAAAGCTGAAACCGATCTTTACCGCCTGGGTATTGATGGAGCAAAACCGGTTCAAGACGATCTCCAGCGCCGCCAGCAGCGCCATAACACAGATGGTTTTCAAAGTAAATCGTTTTTTGGGCATAAAAAGACCTCCTTTATGTTTTGTCACATAGAGGAGGCCCGAAACTCCAGTATGTAACAGCGGGATGCGGAAACCAGACCGCAAGCGCAAGCTTTTCGTTCCGTGACAACTCCCTGTTCAGCGGACACTTAACGCCTGGATTCCTACTCTGCGTACATGCTGATTATAGCAAAAGGAAACCCCTTTTGCAATAGGTTTTTCTATTTTCTTTTTTAGCTGCCGGAATATCCTGAAGGACGAAAAATTTTCCTTTTGGTATCCGGGTGCTCCGGTACCTCGACCGGATGTCCTTCGGCTCTGCTCCGATTGAGATCCAAATACCGTTGATTTCTGCTTCCCCGGTATTTTAGGTTCAGGTCCTTTTCGCTCAAAATAAACGGCCCGTCGATGAGGTAATCGCAAAGAGACAGAAGCTCTGCCACCGCCGGTTCGGTTTCCGCCCGCTTTTGCAGCTGTTCATAGGTATAGCCGGAAAAAGCGGTGATATCCAGTTTCATTCCCTTGATGCTTTTGATTTGCCGCGCCAGCTCCAAAAAGGCTTCCGGCTGGCTAAAAGGTTCCCCGCCGGAAAAGGTAACGCCCTGGAGCAAGGGGTTTTTTCGAATCTCCTCAATGATCCGGTCGGTGTCGATGTCATAGCCCCCGTTAAAATCGTGGGTCTGGGGGTTGTGGCAGCCGGGACAGTGATGGGGACAGCCCTGGCAAAACACCACAAAGCGCAGGCCATGGCCGTCTACAATGGATTCCTTGACTACACCAGCCAAACGAAGGGTGGCGCCCATAGATCTTCCTCCTTTACACAGGCAAAACGGGCGGAAGCTCCGCCCGTTTTCGATTAAAGCTGTTCCATCGCGTCGGCGCTGTTTACCGAATGTTTCACCCGGTCTTCCACTTCCGCCCGCTTGGCGTTGTTGAACCGGTCTAATGTTCCCACCAAATAGCCGGTGATGCGGCGGATCCGCTCGAAGCCCACATCGCCTTCATCCTCTTTCCGGCCGCACTTGGGGCACTCGTTGCCGATAATGCCGGTATAGCCGCAGATGGGGTCTCTGTCTACCGGATGGTTGATGGAGCCGTATCCGATGTTGCATTCCTTCATATAACGAACCACCTGCTCAAAAGCGTCCAGATTGCTCAAGGGATCGCCGTCCAGCTCCACATAGGAGATGTGGCCGCCATTGGTGAGCTCATGGTAAGGCGCTTCCGTTTTGATCTTATGGAAAGCGGTGCAGGGATAATATACCGGCACATGGAAGGAGTTGGTGTAATACTCTCTGTCGGTGATGCCGGGGATAATGCCAAAGATCTTTTTATCGATGGCCACAAACCGACCGGAAAGTCCTTCTGCGGGCGTTCCGATGAGGGAGAAGTTAAGCCCCTTTTCCTTGGTGGCGTCTTCCATCTTCTGGCGCATAAAGCCGACGATCTCCAGTCCCAGGTTCTGGGACTCCTGGCTTTCGCCATGGTGCTTACCGGTAAGCGCCACCAACGCCTCCGCCAGTCCGATAAAACCGACCGTCAGGGTGCCCTGTTTTAAGACCTCTTCTACGCTGTCGTCGGGTTTGAGCTTGTCGGAACCTAACCAGACTCCCTGTCCCATTAAGAACGGATAGTTATAAACCTTCTTGCCGCACTGAATCCGGAACCGAGCCATCAGCTGGTCAATAACCAGATCCACCATCCGATTTAAGGAATCAAAGAACGCGTCGATGTTGCCACTGGCGCGGATGGCAAGACGGGGAAGGTTGATGGAGGTAAAGCTTAAGTTGCCTCTTCCGGTCACGATCTCATTTTCCGGATCGTAAGAGTTGGCGATCACCCTCGTCCGGCATCCCATATAAGCGACCTCCGTCTCGGGACGGCCCGGCTTATAATAACGAAGATTATAAGGCGCGTCGATAAAGGAATAGTTGGGGAACAGCCGTTTGGCGGATACCTCAAGAGAGAGCTTAAACAGATCGTAGTTGGGATCTCCGGGGTTGTAGTTGACCCCTTCCTTTACTTTGAAAATTTGGATGGGGAAGATAGGGGTCTCCCCGTTTCCTAAGCCCGCCTTGGTCGCCAAAAGAACGTTTTTGACCACCATTCTTCCCTCAGGAGAGGTGTCGGTACCATAGTTGATGGAGCTGAAGGGAACCTGCGCGCCCGCTCTGGAGTGCATGGTGTTGAGATTGTGGATCAGCGCTTCCATAGCCTGATAGGTAGCCCGGTCCGTTTCTTTATTCGCTTCCTTGGCGGCAAATTTCTGGACCTTTTCCGCCAATTCGGAAGACAGTCCCAATTCCTCTAATTTTGCCTTTTCTTTGCTGGTATATTCATTATTTCCGGTCAGAGCAGGGGTCAAGCCTTCCTCTTTGAGCGCCGTAACAATCGCTTTCGCCCGGTCCAAACCGTCGTCCATGCCCGCCAAAAGTTCCAGCGCCTTTCCCATATTGCTCTGATACCGGTGCACATAGGTTTTACGGACGCCATCCGCAAGATAGTAATCAAAGCAGGGAATGCTCTGGCCGCCGTGCTGGTCGTTTTGGTTGGCCTGGATGGCGATACAGGCTAATGCCGCGTAGCTGGAAATATCGTTAGGCTCTCTCAAATGGCCGTGTCCGGTGGAAAATCCATCCTTGAACAGCTTGCCCAGGTCGATCTGGCAGCAGGTAGTGGTCAGCGTTAAAAAGTCCATATCGTGGATATGGATATCCCCGTCCCGATGGGCTTTGGCATGGACCGGGTCCAGCACGAACATCTCGTTGAACTGCTTAGCGCCTTCGGATCCGTATTTTAACATGGATCCCATGGCGGTATCGCCGTCGATGTTGGCGTTTTCCCGCTTCACGTCGTTTTCCGCCGCCGACTTAAAGGTGAGATCCTCGTAGGTCTTCATCAGCCGGGTGCTCATCTCTCTGACCCGGCTGCGCTCCGCCCGATACAAGATATAGGACTTCGCCGTCCGGGCATGCCCGTTTTCCACCAAAATCTTTTCCACTGCGTCCTGGACAAACTCCACCGTAGGAACCGCCTCTTCGCAATGCTTCTCCACATAGTCCACCACTTGCTGGGCTAAAGAAAAAGCGGTATCGTAATCCTTTCCGCCGCTGGCCTGGGCCGCTTTAAAAATCGCCGTCGCGATCTTTTCAATGTTGAAGGCAACTTCTCTACCGTCTCGTTTTTTGATTTTCGTGATCATTTTCCCATCCTCTTTCTATTCACCCTCAGCAAGGGGATATTTTGTGTTTGTTTTCTTCGCAACCACACTATGTAGTGTGTGGAATATCATTATATTCGTCTTCCCCGCCATTGTCAATAGGAAAATTGGATAAAAAAATCACCCTGATTTTTTGAATCATTCCAAAACCGTCTTTCTTTTCCCATAATATGGGGCTTTTCTCTTGTCAAAACTTTTTTCCTGTTTTTCTCATTTGCGAAAAAATTTCCCTTTTATTTTATTGTTTTGTGTGGTATACTATTACTGCAAAAATCGAAGCGAGGTGTCGCTCTTGGAAAAATATGTGATTCACGGCGGAAACCGTCTTCTGGGTGAGGTGACGGTAAGCGGTGCGAAAAATGCGGCTCTTGCCATTTTGCCCGCTGCGATTTTATCCGATGAACCGTGCATTATCGAAAATGTTCCCAATATCAGTGATATTGATTACAGTATAAAGATTTTAAACCATATGGGCGTGGAAGTAAAGATGATCAACCATTCCACCCTGCGCATCGATCCGAGAAAGCTCCGCCATCCGGTGGTGGAATACGATCTGGCGAAGAATATGCGGGCCAGCTACTATTTTCTGGGCGCTCTTTTGGGGAAAACCAAAACCGCGAAGGTATCTCTTCCCGGCGGATGCGATTTGGGAAGCCGCCCTATTGACCAGCACCTCAAGGGCTTTGAGGCCCTTGGCGCCAAGGTAGAGATCGACCGGGGTATGGTTTGCTTAGAAGGCGACCATCTTTTAGGAGCCAAGGTAGATTTTGACGTGGTGACGGTAGGCGCTACCATCAATATTATGCTCGCGGCGGTCAAGGCCGAGGGGCTGACCATTTTGGAAAACGCCGCCAAGGAACCTCATATTGTGGACCTGGCAAACTTTTTAAACTCCATGGGCGCCAATATTATTGGTGCAGGAACCGACGTGATCAAGATCCGGGGCGTGGAATCTCTCCACGGGACCCAGTATTCGGTGATCCCCGACCAGATTGAAGCCGGCACCTTTATGGTGATGGCGGCGGCCACCGGCGGGGATGTGCTCATCAAAAACGTGATCCCCAAGCATCTGGAGGCGGTGACCTCCAAGCTGCAGAAAATCGGCGCCGTCGTTGAGGAATACGACGACAGCATTCGGGTCGTTGGTACGGGAAGGTTAGAGAAGACTACCATTAAGACGATGCCCCATCCCGGATTTCCCACCGATATGCAGCCCCAGATCACCACCCTTCTCACCATAGCTAACGGCACCAGCATGGTCACCGAAAGCATTTTCGACAACCGGTTTAAATATGTGGACGAGCTTCGCCGTATGGGCGCTGATATTACTGTCAACGGAAAAGTGGCTGTAGTAGAAGGGGTAAGCCGTCTCACCGGCGCTTCGGTAAAGGCCACCGACCTTCGGGCGGGAGCCGCCCTCATCATTGCCGGTCTCGCCGCTTCGGGAACCACCGAGATCGAGGACGTTTTCCATGTGGAGCGGGGCTACGAAAACATTGAAAACAAGCTCAAAGGGCTGGGCGCCGATATCAAAAAGATCGTTACCCCCGACAGTATGGTTTTACCCAAGGTTTTATAATGCATTTTGGGTTGGAGAACTGGTTCTCCGGCCCCTTTTTGCGTTTATTGACTGAGAAAGGAGCTTTCCCTTGTCTTTCCTCTACAATTTGTGCAGTTCCTCTTCCGGGAACGCGACCTACATCGGTACCCAAACCGAAGGCTTCTTTATCGATATGGGCACAGGCGTGCGGACGGTGTTAAGATTTCTCAAAGAAGCGCAGATCGAAAAAAGAGCGGTCCAGGGAATTTTTCTGACTCATGAACACAGCGATCATGTCAAAGGGCTTTCCACCCTGCTCAAATATCTCCCCGTACCGGTATACGCAAGCAGAGGCACCCTTTTGGCGCTGTATGAAAAGGGGATCTTAAGTAACCAAAACCGTATGATCCCTCTAAACGGTCCCGCCGATATCGGCCGGTTTATCGTCACTCCCTATGCCACCTCCCATGACGCGGCGGAAAGCGTCTGTTATCAAATACAGGAAAAAAACGGGGCGACAGCAGCTGTTTGCACCGATTTAGGGTATGTGAGCGAGGAGATCGAAGCGATGCTCTCGGAATGCTCCACCGTGATGCTGGAATCCAACCACGACCGGGAAATGCTCCGAAACGGCCCTTATCCCTATTTTCTAAAGAAACGGATCCTTTCCGATTCGGGACATTTGTCCAATGCCCAGGCCGCCCAGACAGTCAGGACCTTAGCGGATCGGAATCTCCAAAGGGTGCTTCTTGCCCATCTAAGCGAACACAACAATCTTCCCGCACTGGCGCTCCAGTCTTCTCTGGAGGCGGTGGGAGAAAATGCATGTGAAGTATATGTACTGCCCAAATGGGGCGAAGGAAGGCGGTTCTTCCTATGATGAACCTGGAGCTTCTGTGTGTGGGATCGTTAAAGGAACGTTTTTTGCGGGAAGGCTGCGGAGAATACATAAAGCGCCTGTCGGCGTACTGTAAGCTCACCGTCAAGGAGCTTCCGGAGTACCGTCTGAAAACCGATCCGTCCCCCAAAGAGATCCAAAAAGGGTTGGAAAAAGAGGGGGACGCTATTTTGTCTCAGCTTTCCGGGCGGGAGGCACTGATTCCGCTTTGTATCGAAGGAAAAACCCTCTCTTCTCCCGCTTTTTCCGATTATTTGAGGGACCTTCCCTTACAGGGAACAAGCAGCGCCGTCTTTGTCATCGGCGGCTCTTACGGGCTGGATGAACGGGTCAAGAAAAAAGGGGATCTTCTTCTCTCTATTTCCCCTATGACCTTCCCCCACCAACTCACCCGCCTTATTCTTTTGGAACAGATTTACCGTGCCTACTCCTTGATGGGAGGCGGCAAATATCATAAATAGCCCAATTTTAGCTAAGCAGGAGGAATCATTTTGATTAGAAACGACTTGCGCAACATCGCCATTGTGGCCCACGTTGACCATGGAAAAACCACCCTGGTAGACGAGATGTTAAAACAGGGCGGCGCCTTCCGGGAAAACCAGGTGGTCGCCGAACGAGTCATGGACAACAACGACTTGGAGCGGGAACGGGGCATTACCATTTTGGCGAAAAACACCTCGGTCACCTATAACGGAGTCAAAATCAATATTATTGACACCCCGGGCCACGCCGATTTCGGCGGCGAGGTGGAACGGGTATTAAAGATGGTGGATGGGATCCTTCTTTTGGTGGATTCCTTCGAAGGCTGTATGCCCCAAACCCGGTTCGTACTGCAAAAAGCGATGGAACTGGGACATAAGATCATTGTGGTGGTCAATAAAATCGACCGTCCCGACGCGAGACTGTATGAGATCGAAGAAGAGGTACTGGAGCTTCTCTTTGATTTGAACGCCACCGATGACCAGATCAACAGCCCGGTTTTGTTCTGCTCCGGAAGAGCGGGCATTGCTTCCTTCAGCCCTGACGTTCCCGGCACCGATCTTCGTCCCCTGTTTGAAAAGATCATTGAGCATATCGATCCTCCCGAGGGGGATGAAAACGGACCTATGCAGATGATGGTCTCCTCCATCGATTACAACGACTATGTGGGACGGATCGCCATCGGACGGATCACCAGAGGCAAGCTGAGACGGGGCGACGAGGTATCGGTATGCGACTACCATAATCCGGATACCAACTACAAAGGAAAGATCGTTTCCCTGTACCAGATCGAGGGGTTGAAGCGCACGCCCTGCGAGGAAGCCACCATCGGCGACATTGTCTGCTTCTCCGGTATCGAAAATATCACCATCGGTGAAACCATCTGTTCTCCCGAAAAGGTAGAGCCTCTCCCCTTCTCGAAGATCTCTCTGCCTACGGTGCAGATGACCTTCTCGGTAAACACCTCTCCCTTCGCCGGACGGGAAGGAAAATTCGTCACCTCCCGCCAGCTTCGGGAGCGTCTTTACCGAGAGCTTTTAAAAGACGTTTCGTTAAAGGTGGAAGACACCGACTCCGCCGATAGCTTTTTAGTGTCCGGAAGAGGGGAAATGCATCTTTCTATCCTGATCGAAACGATGCGCAGAGAAGGCTACGAATTCCAGGTCACCACGCCTAAGGTGCTGTTCCAGGAGATCGACGGCGTCCGCCAAGAACCTATCGAGCGGTTAGTCATCGATGTTCCCGAGGAGTACATGGGTTCCGTCATGGAAAAAATGGGAAGCCGCAAAGGGGAAATGCAGTCGATGACGCCCCAGGGCAGCCGGATGAAAATCGAGTTTCTGATTCCCGCCAGAGGGCTCTTCGGCTACAAAAACGAGTTTTTGACCGATACCAAGGGCGAGGGGATCATGGCTTCTGTCTTTGAATGCTACGCCCCTTATAAAGGGGATATCCCCAAACGCTCCACCGGCTCCCTGATCGCTTTTGAAACCGGTACCGCTGTGACCTACGGCTTATATAACGCCCAGGAACGGGGTCAGCTCTTTATCGGCCCCGGCGTCGAGGTCTACGAGGGGATGATCGTCGGCCAGTCTCCCAAGGCGGAGGATCTGGTGGTCAATGTCTGTAAGAGAAAGCAGCTCACCAACACCCGTGCCGCCGGAAGCGACGACGCGCTCCGCCTGGTGCCGCCGAAAATTATGAGTTTGGAGCAGTGCATCGAGTTTATCGCCGATGACGAGCTCATCGAAGTAACGCCAGAAAATTTAAGACTTCGGAAAATGATTTTGGATAAGACCCAACGGGCAAAGATGGCCGCAAGGTTAAAAGGATAAACAAAAACGCTGTGCTTTTGCACAGCGTTTTTTTACGGCCGGAAATCCCAGCAGCAGTTTTTCGCTTTCTTTCCGCTTCCGCAAGGGCACGGGTCGTTTCGCCCCACCCCTTCCCAGCGTTTTTTCGCTTCCATACGGAAAAACGAAGAGATCTCGCTTGGAGATTTTCCCTTTTTGACCATTTCCATTACCGTTTTAACCGGCTTTTCGGTATGGGCAAAAAAAGCTTCCATCCCCTTGCAAAGATAGTAAAGCCCCTCTTCTCCATCCTCGGTGACCGCAAAACGGTCTTTTAAACAGCCGCCCCGGCATAAAAACAGCCATGGACAGCGTTTGCATTTCGCCGTCAGTTTTTCTTCCTTACTGCCACCGAACTTTTTTTGAAGGGGCGAATCCACCAACGCTCCCAAGGACGTTTCGGCAATATTGCCGATCCGATGATCCCCGTCTACAAAATGGTCGCAGGAATACACGCTTCCGTCATGCTCTACAATCAGCACCCGCCCGCAGCGCGGCGCCATATAGCAAAGGCTGGCGGGACGTCCCGCGTATACGGTCGCCATCTCGGCAAACAACTGGACGTCTAATTTTCCAAGATCGTTTTGGAGCCATTCGTCGAAGATCACCGATAAAAACCGGCCGTATCCTTCCGGCGTTACCGAGTCGGGGGTAACGTTCCCCTGTTCATCCCGACAGACGATGGGAATAAACTGGATCCATCCGGTATCCAAGCCTCGAAGCGCCCGGTAAACCGCCAACGGTTCCTCGGAGGATGCCCTGGTCACCGTGCAAAGCAAATCGGGGCGGATCCCCGCGGCTTTCAGCCGCTTTGCCGCTTCCACCGTCCGGTCATACGTCCCGTTTCCGTTTATGTCTTTCCGAAACCGATCGTGAATCCATGAGGCGCCGTCGATGCTTAACCCCACGTCAAAATGGTTCTCCGCCAAAAAACGGCACCATTCCTCGTCGAGCAAAATACCGTTGGTCTGTAAATTATTCCAGCAAGAAAAGCCCTCCGGAAGGTATTTTTTCTGAAGGGCTACCGCTTTTTCAAAAAAAGGAAGTCCCGCCAGGGTAGGCTCGCCGCCATGCCAGACAAAGGAAACGTTGGGTCCGGGGCTGGCTTTGATATAGCCCCGGATAAATTCCTCTAACATTTCATCGGTCATCCGCGTTTGGTGCGGCTTCCCCGTTCGGGTCCCTGCATCCAAATAGTAGCAGTAACTGCACCGAAGGTTACAGGCGGAACCCATAGGCTTGACCATTACAACAAAGGGATCTTTGGTAAAAACCGGTTTGGGCGAACCCATTTCCATACGATCCCCCGCTATTTTAAGTGCTTCTCAAAGAAGGCGAAGACCTTCTCCAAAGAATCCATAGCCTGCTCCTGACGATACATCTGATTATGATAATACCAGAAACCATGTCCCGCGCCGTCGTAACGGTAGAAGGTAAAGTCCTTCCCGTATTTCTTTAGCGTCTCTTCCATGACATTGACGTCATCCGGCGTCGGCGAGAAATCTTCGTTTCCGAAAATACCGAGAAGCGGGCAACTCAATTTCTCGGCGTAATCAATGGGAGCCACCGGCTGCGCGGGAGTGAGCTTTTCTTTGGGAGCGACCACGCCGCCGCCCCAGCAGTCTACCGCCGCATCGATGCCGTCTAACTGGCAAGCCGCAAGGAAGGTATGCCGTCCGCCTGAGCACATACCGATGACACCGGCTTTTCCGTTGGCGTTGGGCTGGTTCTTCAAGAAGGATAACGCCCCTTTGCAGCCATGCGCAAGCAGCACCTCCCCTATCCGGACTCGTTAAAACGCTTCGCTTTCAAGAATCGCCTTTCCGTTGTACAAACGACAGATGACTATCCCCCCTGTGATTACGAGCATCTGGAATTTGCCCCCGGCCTCAGCCTGAAGGTCAATGCGGACATTGACAGCATCGTGAAAGTCGGGCAGCAGATTGAGCAGGACATCTTCCGCAACGACAGCCGCACGGTTTATGAATCGGCGGCAGCAAGGGTGCGATTGTATATCTGCACGATTTTGCAATGGGCGTTGTCG
>CALWZB010000039.1 GCA_944385915.1 uncultured Clostridia bacterium
AATCAAGACGCTGGATATGACGGTAAAAAACGGCAAGGTCACAAGCGCCGTGGTGAATATGGGAAAGGCGGTCCTCTCTCCGAAAGAAATCCCCGTTTTATTGGGCGAGGAAAAAGCGGTGAACGTCCCACTTACGGTTGCCGGCAAAGAATTTTTCGTCACCTGCGTTTCTATGGGAAATCCTCACTGCGTCACTTTTATGGATGAAATCGATTCTTTGAATTTGGAGGCAATCGGTCCTTTCTTTGAACATCACCTATTGTTCCCCCAGCGGATCAATACCGAGTTTATCCGGGTTATGGACGATCACACTCTGCAAATGCGGGGATGGGAACGGGGCAGCGGCGAGACCTTTGCCTGCGGAACCGGCGCATGCGCCGCGGTGGTAGCGGCGGTAGAAAACGGATACTGTAAAAAAGGGGAATCGGTCACCGTCAAGTTAAGAGGAGGCGACCTCTCCATTCGCTATACCGACGACGCGGTATGGATGGAGGGACCGGCAACCGAAGCGTTTCGGGGGACTGTGGACACCGAGCTGTATCCGAAGGAGGTGTAAGCAATGACCAAATATATTTTCGTGACCGGCGGCGTCGTCTCGGGACTTGGAAAAGGGATCACTGCCGCATCTCTTGGCCGTCTGCTGAAAGCAAGAGGCCTGAAGGTGGCCGCTCAAAAGCTGGATCCCTATATCAACGTGGATCCGGGAACTATGAGCCCACTCCAGCATGGCGAGGTCTTTGTCACCGAGGACGGCGCCGAGACCGACCTGGATTTAGGGCATTATGAGCGGTTTATCGATGAGGACCTCAACCAGTTTTCCAACCTCACTACCGGCAAGGTATACTGGAATGTCATTACCAAGGAGCGAAACGGAGACTACCTCGGCGAAACCGTCCAGGTCATCCCCCACATCGTCAATGAGATCAAGTCCTTTATCTATGCGGTGGGAGACAAAACCGGCGCCGATATCGTCATTACCGAAATCGGCGGCACCATTGGCGACATCGAAAGCCAGCCTTTTTTGGAGGCCATCCGCCAGGTGTCCATGGAAGTGGGGCCGGAAAACTGCTTCTTTATCCATGTCACTTTGGTCCCCTATATCCCCGGATCCGATGAATACAAGTCTAAACCCACCCAGCATTCCACCAAGGAGCTGATGTCCATCGGCATCCTTCCCAATATGATCGTCGCCCGCTGCGACGACCATCTTCCCGAAAGCGTCAAGAAAAAGATCGCTCTCTTTTGCAACGTGAAGCCGGACTGTGTGATTGAAAACCTCACCGTCCCTGTTTTGTACGAAGCACCCATTATGTTGGAAGAAAACCATCTTTCCGACTTAGTCTGCCGGGAATTGGGGCTTTCCTGTCCCCCACCGGACATGAGGGAATGGAATGAGATGCTCGACCGGATCCACCACCGAACCAAAGAGGTCACCATTGGTCTGGTGGGAAAATATATCCAGCTTCATGACGCCTATCTTTCGGTAGCGGAGGCGCTGCGCCACGGCGGCTATGAAAATGACACGGTAGTGACCATCGACTGGATCGATTCGGAGACCCTGACACCAGAGACGGTAAACAAGCGTTTAAGCGGTTGCGACGGGATACTGGTTCCGGGAGGCTTCGGAAACCGGGGCATCGAAGGGATGATCCTCGCTTCCCAATATGCGAGAGAGCAGAATATCCCGTACTTTGGGATCTGCCTTGGGATGCAGATCGCGGTGATCGAGGTTGCCAGAAACGTTTTGGGCTATAAAGACGCCAATTCCGGAGAATTTGATCCCGACAGCGCCCATAAGGTCATTGATTTTATGCCGGATCAGTTAGGCAATATCCCAAAAGGAGGTACTATGCGGCTTGGCGCTTATCCATGCGCCATACGGAAAGACTCCCTTTTGCATCGTATCTACCAAAAGGAGCTTATCGAGGAACGCCACCGCCACCGGTATGAATTCCATAATGATTACCGGGAGGAAATGAACATCCGCGGTCTTTCGGTCACCGGCACCTCGCCGGACGGAAGACTGGTAGAAGCGGTAGAGATCGAGAAAAACGATTTTTACATCGGCGTCCAGTTCCACCCCGAATTCAAGAGCCGGCCCAACCGGGCACAGCCCATTTTCCGGGAATTTATCGGCGCCGCGCTGCGCCGGAAAGAAAAAAGATCGTAAGGAGCGGCATATGAAGATCAACGAAAATTTTTCCAGGCTGGAAAAAAACTACCTCTTTATTGAAATTGCCAAACGGGTCAAAGCCTATGAAACCGCCCATCCCGACGTTTCCTTGATCCGTATGGGAATCGGAGATGTGACCCGTCCTATCGTCCCCGCCGTGATCGAAGCGATGAAAAAAGGCGTGGACGAAATGGGAGACCCCAAGACTTTTAAAGGCTATGAAGACAGCGGCACCGGCTACGATTTCTTAAAACAGGCTGTCGCCTCCTATTACCAAAGCTTCGGCGTAACTGTCGCTTTGGACGAAATTCGGATCAACGACGGCGCCAAAAGCGACACCGGAAACATTGTGGATGTTTTCGGAAAAGGCACCGTTGCCCTGATTACTGATCCTGCCTATCCTGTTTATGTCGACACCAACATCATGGCGGGAAATACGGTGATCTACGCCGATTCTACCGAGGAAAACGGGTTTGCCGCTATGCCGGACCCCAACGTCAGGGCGGATGTGATCTACCTTTGCTCCCCCAACAATCCCACCGGTTCGGTCTATACCAAAGAGCAGCTGAAGATCTGGGTAGATTACGCCAAAGAAAACGATGCCGTCATTATTTTTGACGCCGCTTACGAAGCGTTTATTTCCGATCCCACGCTTCCGCGAAGCATTTTCGAAATCGAAGGGGCGAGAACGTGCGCTGTAGAAATGTGCTCCCTTTCGAAGACAGCGGGCTTTACCGGAATGCGCTGCGGCTATACCGTGATCCCAAACGAGCTCACCGCCAAAACCGAAAGCGGAGACACGGTCCGTCTCTCGGAGATCTGGAACCGGAGACAGGGCTCCAAATTCAACGGCGTCTCCTATCCGGTCCAATGCGCCGCCGCGGCGGTCTTCACCGAGGAAGGGTTAAAACAGATCCGGGAAAACATCGCCTACTATCAAAATAACGCTAAGATCATTGGCGATACGCTGGATGCCCTCGGTATTTTCTACACCGGCGGCAAGCATTCTCCCTACATTTGGATGAAGTGTCCGAGGGGCATGGATTCCTGGACCTTTTTCGATTTCCTTTTGGATCAGGCTCATGTGGTCGGTACCCCCGGCGCCGGCTTCGGGAAAAACGGAACCCACTTTTTCCGTCTCACCGCCTTCAATACGCCGGAAAACACCAAACGGGCCATGGAAAACTTAAAAAATGCGTTAAAATAGGAAAACGGGGCGCTTAAGGCGTCCCGTTTTCTCTTTCCGATAATGAAGTGTCTTTTTTTGTGTTTTGGCGCCGTATCTCAAAAAGCAGGCAGAGCCCCACGGCAATCAGGGGAAAAACCACCCGAAGGCACAAAAAACCCATCGGTTCAAACCCGATATTCGCATCCAATAAAAGCCCCATAAACCAAGCCAATAAGGTCAGTGCGATCATTTTTCCGTACATCCCGCCACATCCTTTCCTTTGCTTTCAGTATACCATGTGCCAAAAGGAAAGGCAATCTTCCCTTTCCTTTTGCTCCGGCTGACCGCGCCCCTCTTTTTTTTGTCGAAAAACTGTGATATAATGGTCAAAACGTATGTAAAGGAGGCTTTTGATGAAAGTAAAAGAAGTGATCGATGAAATTTTTCATTTCCACCCGGATATCGGAGATATGCAAACCTGTGATACCTTAAAATGCGGCGACCCTGATATGGTTGTCACAGGAATCGCCACCACCTGTTCCCCTACGGCGGAGGTCATCCAAAAAGCGGCGGCATTGGGCTGCAATATGCTCATCTGCCATGAACCTCTTTTCTACAGTCATATGGATAAAACCGACTGGCTGGAAAACGACAGCGTGTACCAAAAAAAGATGGCGCTTCTATCAAAGCATCAGATCGCGGTATTCCGTAATTATGACCATCTTCATGCCCATGATCCCGACGGAATTTACTACGGTGTTATGATGGAGCTTGGCTGGGAGCCTTACCGAGATGACGACGGACGGCGGCCAAAGCTTTTTTCCCTTCCGAAACAGCCGCTTTCATCTTTAATGGACCATTTGAAGGAACGGCTTTCCCTTTCTACCCTTCGTCTGATCGGAAAAACCGACGGAGAGATCTCCAAAGTGATCTATTTAGGCGGAGGAAACATGTCCTTGCAGCCCACCGAATACGATACCACCAAGCTGATGATGGAAACAAACGCCGACCTTTTGATCGCCGGAGAGCTCATTGACTGGACGGTGATGTCCTACGTCCGGGATGCGGCGCTTTTGGGAGAACAGAAAACCATTATCCAGCTTGGGCACTTTAACAGCGAGGAGCTGGGAATGAAGTATTTTTGTAACTGGCTCAAGCTGTTGGTAGACGAGAATCTGCCGGTGATCCACATTCCCTCCGGCGACCCGTACCAGTACCGTTAGGGTCTAAAACCGGTTTTTGTCTCATATTCTTTTTCCAAAACCGAAAAAGGGATGAGACTGTGAAACTGTTTTGGAAAGACAAGCCTCTTTGCGACCCATTACTGACGGAAATCGACGAAACGCTGGCCCTTTTGCGCATTGCGGAAAACCGGTACGACTTTTTGACCGACCCTGCTTTGCTGGACGCTCTCTGCTTGGAGATCAAATCGTTGCAGCTGCGGTATGACGGCCTGCTCAGGCAGGCAAAAAAACAAAAATTAAGACGAGAACCGTTTTTTGAACAGATGGTTCCCAAGAGAAATGAGGAATCCCAATGAAACAAATCGCTATTGGAACCTGTATCCCCGGTATTAAGGCGCTGGAATGGACCACTCCTTTGACGGATGCGGGGTTTGAGTGTATTGCCGTCAATTTTCATATGACCTTGAGCGGCATCCGGCTGGAAGAGCTTGCTCCCAAGGTCAACGCCCTTTTGGAGGGCAAAGACGCCTATGTATCCTCGGTGGGGTTTTACTGCAACCCTCTTCAGTACCCGGATCACGCCGAAACGTTGAAATACGTTATTGACAACGCCCACCTTTTCCATACCGATATGGTCACCACCTTTGCCGGTGCGTTAGAAGGAAAACCGGTGGAGGAATCCATCCCCGTATTCAAAAAAGTCTTTTCCGAGCTTACCCGTTACGCTGCCGACAAGGGCGTCAAGATCGCTTTGGAAAATTGCCCGATGGAGGGAAGCTGGAACAGCCCCACCTGCAACATCGCCTTTAACCCCAGGGCATGGGAGATGATGTTCAACGAAGTAGACGCCGATAATCTGGGGCTGGAATGGGAACCTGCCCACCAGATGATCCAGCTGATCGATCCCATTGCCCAGCTTCGCAAATGGGCGCCGAAGATTCTTCATCTTCATGGAAAGGACGCTTCCGTCGACCGCACTGCCGTCAGCGAGTACGGCGTTTTCGGCGCGGTGGAGTTTGCGCCGGAGCGGATGCCGGGATTTGGCGACTGCAACTGGAGGGACATTTTCTCCATTCTCCACGAAAAAGGCTACGAGGGGGATCTTTGCGTGGAAGGATACCATGATCCCGTCTATCGAGGCGACTGGGAAATGACCGCCCAGCTTCACGCGCTTCGCTATCTCACCTGGTGCCGGGGCGGCGATTTTACCCCGAACCCATGGGATAAATAGAAAAAACCGGGACGTTTGTCCCGGTTTTTTTTTGGGGATCAGTATTTCAGCACCCGGTCTTTCAGCTTCTCGCCGCCGAGGTTTTCCTTGGTGGTCTGGCGGGAACGGGCAATGGCGAACCCCCGATCCGGCACTGAGTCGGTAATGGTGCTTCCGGCGGCAATAAAGGTGTTGTCCCCTACCGTTACCGGAGCGATCAGATTGACGTTACAGCCGATAAAGGCGTTGTCGCCGATAACGCAGCGGAATTTATGGACCCCGTCGTAGTTAACGGTGACACAGCCGCAGCCAAAGTTGACGTTTTTCCCCACGTCGCTGTCGCCCACATAGGT